>CAYPIV010000061.1:0-5951 GCA_964410895.1 uncultured Ruminococcus sp.
TTCGTTCTCCGCACCATACCATGAGCCCTGCCAGCTTGGTCGGCGGCGGAGCCAATCCGTTGCCGGGGGAAGTTTCTTTGGCGGATAACGGGGTTCTGTTTTTGGACGAATTGCCCGAATTCCCGCGTCAGGTGACCGATGCACTTCGTCAGCCGTTGGAAGATCGGTCCGTGACCATCACCCGCGCAAACGGAAGAGTGACCTTTCCGTGTAATTTTATGTTGGTCGGTGCTATGAATCCCTGTCGTTGCGGATATTACGGACATCCTACCCGCAAATGCACTTGCAAGCCTGCGGATGTCAAGCGATACGTTTCAAGGATCAGCGGTCCGATGCTGGACCGTATGGATATTCAGATCGAGTTGCCGTCTCTTTCCTATGATGAGATCTCCGCACCGGATCTTTCCGCCGAGTCTTCGGAAACAATCCGTGCACGCGTGATCGCCGCACGTGTCTTTGCGGACGAACGAATGAAAAAAGGCAAAAACACCGCCTTTTGCAATGCGCAATTGAGCGCTTCCGGAATTCATGAATACTGTGTTTTGGACGCGGAAGCCTCCGCGCTGTTAAAAACGGCGTATCAGCATATGGGACTGAGTGCGCGCGGACATGACCGGATTCTTCGGGTAGCGCGTACCATTGCCGATCTGGCACAAAGCGAAACCATCGGTGCCGTACACATTGCCGAAGCGATCCAATTGCGATCCTTAGATCGGAAATATTGGAATTGACCGTTGATGGTCGGATGCAAATGAAGAGCGGTCCCCGCTTGGCTTCGCGGGGAGCAGTTTGGGGGACGTGAAGAATTCCGGACAGAACTTTCTTCATGATGCCCCCTCTCTCATGCTTTCGTGCGGTGACCGTTTTGCCTGTTTCGCAAAATAACATAAAATGAGAAGTGAGAACTTCCGAATGTCGGAAAAGACATTCCGCTTTTTCACGGAGTGTTCGAAAACAAAGGAGATGATGTTATGACAGAGATCTTGACCCGTATTTTTATCCGCAATCATCGGGAGATACAGAACCCGAAAGTACGTGCCGCATACGGCACCATGGCGGGAACCGTTGGGATCGTTTGCAATCTGTTGCTTTTTTTGGCAAAGCTGTCGGTCGGCATTTTGTTCGGTTCGGTTGCCATTGTGGGAGATGCGGTCAATAATTTGACCGACGTCGGCTCGCAAGTACTTTCTTTGATCTCGTTTCGCGTGGCTGCCAAGCCGGCGGACAGAAAACATCCGTTCGGCCATGCGAGGATGGAATACGTAACCTCGATGATCGTCTCTTTTTTGGTTCTTTTGATCGGCGGGGAACTGCTAAAAGAGTCGGTCGACAAAATTTTCCATCCGATCCTTCCGGATCGAAGCTGGTTGGCAGCAGCGGTGCTGTTCGGTTCGGTCCTTGTAAAGCTGTGGCTGTTTTTGTTCAACCGTAAGCTTGGCAAACGGTTACATTCTTCCGTGATGCGCGCGACCTCGGCAGATAGCCTTTCGGACGCACTTTCCACCACGGCGGTATTGGCATCGACTTTGATCTTGCTGTTGTTTCCGCAATGGAATTGGAATTTGGATGCATATATGGGAGCACTTGTGGCGATATTCATTTTGATTTCCGGATTCCGGATCCTCAACGAGACCAAAAGCTCCATTCTCGGGGAAGCTCCGTCCGAAGAGGTGGTACAGCTGATCGAGGATGCCGTAAAGCAATATCCGGAAGCTTTGGGGATCCATGACCTTTCGGTGCATCAATACGGTCCGGATCACCTCATTGCAACGTTGCACATCGAAGTGGACGGTGCGCAGGACGTTTTTCGGATGCACGATGTGATCGACAATATCGAACGTAAGCTGCGCTGTGAATGCGGGATCGAAGCCACTATTCATATGGATCCGATCGTGACGGACGATGAAGAAGTTGCCGATTTGCGTGAACAGGTCAAAGCATGCGTTTTGCGTGCCGGAGCGCAGTTGCAGATCCACGATTTCCGATTTGTGAAAGGGGTTACCCACAGCAATCTGATCTTTGACATCGCCGTCCCGTTTGAAGAGAAGCGGAGCGATGAGCAGGTGAAAGAGGCGGTTGCCAATGAGATCGGTCGGCTGGACCCCAATTATTTTGCCGTGATGACCGTTGATCGTGTTTGATTCAAAAATAGTTTGAATTTTTGAAGTATTTTTCGGAATCCTATTGCAAACAGCGGAAAAATATGGTATACTTTTTTTACAGTTCGGTTTGAAAAAGCGGAAAGGCGGTGCTATATGGCGGGTTATCGAAACTATCCGACGGTCTTGTATGAAAATTTAAAACAAATGTATCATGCCGGTGCGGAACAATGGGGGGAAAAGACTCTTTTTCTGCAAAAATACGACGGTGCGTATCAGTCTATTTCTTTTCGGCAGTATCGTGATGACGTTGATGCCCTCGGAACGGCGCTTCTTGCACACGGATTCGGCGGAAAGCGATTGATCGTCAGCGGTGAGAACTGCTATTCGTGGGTATTGGCGTATATGGCTGTGATCTGCGGCGTCGGCGTGGTAGTCCCCGTGGACAAAGAGATCCCTGCGGAGGAGATCTGCAACATTGCGAAAATTTCCGACAGTGCGGCAATCTTGTATTCCGCAAAGATCCGGCAAAAGGCAGAAACGCTTCCCGAGCAGGTGGAGCGGATCTGCTTTGACGATCTTAGCGCTTGGGTAGAAGAAGGAAAGCGGCTTTTGGACGCGGGCGATCGCACCTATTTGGATGCGAAGATCGATGCGAACGCGATGAGTTCCCTGATCTTTACTTCGGGAACGACCGGAGTTTCCAAGGGCGTTATGCTTTCCCATCGCAATATTTGTTTTAATCTTTCCGAGATGTGCCAAATGATCTATATTGACGAAAAAGACGTCTTTTTGTCCGTTCTGCCGTTGCACCACGCATACGAGTGCACCTGCGGATTTTTATGTCAGGTCTATCGAGGAAGCGCAGTTGCTTTTTCCGAAGGGCTGCGGTACATTACCAAAAATATGCAGGAAGTGCATCCTACCATGATCAACTGCGTCCCCATGCTTTTGGAAACGATGTACAACAAAGTTTGGGCTAACATTCGGCGCCAAGGACTTGAGAAAAAGGTCAAAAAAATCATTCGCCTGACCAATGCGATCCCGTCCCATTCGGCACGGTTGGCAGCCAAAAGAAAACTGTTTGCGAAAATTCATGAAAGCTTCGGCGGGAAGTTGCGCATGATGATTTCCGGCGGCGCCGCGGTGGACCCCGTGATTTTGAAAGGTTTGCGCGATCTCGGGATCGAAGCGTTTCAAGGGTACGGTTTGACCGAGTGCGCTCCACTTGCGGCGCTCAATCGAGACACGTTCTATCATGACCGTTCCGCGGGTATGGCGACCCCGAATGCGTTATTGGATATTTACGACATGCAGGATGACGGTACGGGAGAGATCCGTTATAAGGGGGACAATATCATGCTTGGGTACTATCAGCAGCCCGAGCTGACGCAAGAGGTCATTCGCGACGGTTGGTTCTACACGGGAGATCTGGGATATATGGACAAAAACGGTTTTCTGTTCATTACGGGACGTAAGAAAAACGTGATCGTTACGTCCAACGGGAAAAACGTTTTCCCAGAAGAATTGGAGACCTATCTCGGCAGAACGCCGTATGTGGCGGAGTCTGTCGTAGTGGGATATATGAATCCGAAAAAGAAAGATTATGACATTGTTGCGTTGATCTACCCCGATGTTTCCCGTTTGGAGGAGACCTACGGAAAAGAGTATACCGAAGCGCAGGTAGAGACCGAGATCAAGAAAGCAATTGACGAAGTCAATGCAACGGTCCAATCCTATAAACGGATCGAAACCTACTTGATTCGGAAAGATGAATTCCCGAAAAATACTTCCCGCAAGATCAAACGGGCGGGATTGGCTGAGGAATCGTTTGCGCAGTATCAACAAAAGATCGGCTGATCTTTGACAGAGAAAGAAACGTGCGAAAAGAGTTGGACAGCTCTTTTCGCACGTTTTCTCTTTCGGTCGGAGAAAGTACCGTTACCGAAAGTGAGGATCGAGAATTTGGAGTGGAATGAAAAGAAAGCACGGTTTGACGGGATTTGTGCAGCTGCCATGCGAGAAACGCATGCCATGGGAAACGGCGGGATCGGTACGCTTTGTGAAAAGCGGATGCATGCCGTCATCAAACGGTACCTGTGCGAGGATGAGAATTATCATGAGGTGAAGATCGGACATACGAGGTTTGTGGCGGATGTTTGTATGGGCAATGAGATCTATGAAGTGCAAACAGGTGCTCTGTTTCCGATGAAAAAGAAAATTGCGTATTACATGGAGCAAACCGATTACACGGTAACGGTCGTACATCCGATGTCCGCGTTGCGTTGGATGTGTTGGATCGATCCGGACACCAAGGAGATCTCACCGAGAAAACGAGTAGCTCGGTATGAGCGCCGAGAGCAATTTTTGGCGGAATTGTATGCTTTTCTTCCGTATCTCGGATCGGACCGCTTGCGGTTTCGTTTGTTGCAGTTGGAGACCCAAGATTTTAAAATCCTCGGCAACCGCACTTCCAAAGATCCCAAAAAGCAGTCGCAGAAGTATGAAAGGGTCCCGATCGCGCTATTGGAAGAAGAGCGGTTTGACGAACCGTCGGATTTTGCAAGTTTTTTGCCGAAAGATCTGCCAACGCACGGCTTTACCGTTAAGGAATTCTCCCATGCCGTAAAATTGCGTGGGCGAGATGCGTATTCGGCGGTTCGGGTGTTGGCTGCCGTCGGACTGTTGGAGCAGGTCGATCCGATCGGAAGAAGTATGGCATGGAGAAGGACCGATGAAACGGATGCGGACTGTCATCCCTGTCCTTTGAACGGGGACATTGAATGAAGTGTGGGGAAGAGCCGTAAATCGTAAACGGAAAATGAGCCGAGGTCATATTTTGATATATCCCCCTTAAAGTAGTCTTGAAAACTTTTTGTTTTTTCAAGTGTCTACTCTAAGGGGATTATATCATTTGACCTCGGCTCATTTGATCGTACTTTCCAAAGCAAACAAAAAGGGAAGAGGAGCACCCGATTTTTTTCGACGGGATCGGGAATGCTTCTGTTTTTGATATTACTTCTTTTGTGCTTCCAATTCTCTGCGACGGCGCATCATTTCTTTCATACGTTGTTCGGTATTGAGCGTTTTTTTGCGCAACCGGATCGATTTCGGCGTCACTTCGATCAAGTCATCATCCGTAATATATTCGATCGCCTCTTCCAATGTGAACACTTTCGGCGGAATGAGGAGCAACTTTTCGTCCGCACCTGCAGAACGGATGGCGGTCAACTGCTTTTTCTTGCAGGGGTTGACTGCGATATCGTCATTTTTGGGATTTTCTCCGACGATCATGCCCTCGTATACCTGCGTTTGCGGACCGACAAACAAAAGCCCGCGTTCCTGCGTATTGTAAAGTCCGTAACGAGTGGTTTCGCCGGCTTCGGAGGCAACCAAAGATCCCGTAAAGCGCATGACGATCTCCCCTCTGTAAGGAGCGTAACCGTCAAAAATGGTATTGATGACGCCCTCGCCGTGTGTAGCGGTCAAAAATTCGGAACGATAACCGAACAGGCAACGGGCGGGGATCGAATATTCGATGCGAGTGCGGGAACCGATGGGATTCATGGAAAGTAAGTCCCCTTTCCTTTGCCCCAGCTTTTCCACAACCACACCGACGTAATCCATGGGGACATCCAACGTTACCCGTTCCATCGGTTCGTGTTTTACTCCGTCGATGGTTTTGTACAGCACACGGGGATTGGAACAAGCAAGTTCAAATCCCTCTCGACGCATGGTCTCAAGCAGAATGGAGAGGTGCATTTCACCTCTTCCGGCAACACGGAATTCATCGGTGGTATCGCCGTCGCTGACACGCAGGGAAACGTCTTTGAGAAGCTCGCGGTACAGTCT
>CAYPIV010000062.1:0-5915 GCA_964410895.1 uncultured Ruminococcus sp.
GCTACGGAAACGCCGCCAAGATTCTCGGACTTTAAGTCGGGACGCATGGCGATGTTTCCCTCCGATCGTATCAAAATATCTGAGAAAGAGAGAAAAGTCGGATGAAAATGACATTTCGCTGGTACGGAGAGCAGGACAGCATTCCACTTTCCTATATCCGCCAGATTCCGGAAATGAGCGGTGTCGTAACCGCGGTCTACGATGTTCCGGTGGGCGAGGTCTGGGATATGGAGCGCATTCTCCGTTTAAAAAAACTCTGCGACGACGAATGCCTCGAAATGGAAGTGATCGAGAGCGTTCCCGTACATGAAGATATCAAGCTCGGGCGCCCCACACGCGATCGTTACATTGCAAATTATGCGGAAACCATCAAAAATCTCGGAAAAGTCGGGGTGCGTTGCATCTGTTACAACTTCATGCCCGTTTTCGATTGGCTCCGCACCAATCTGCACACAAAAGCTCCGGACGGTTCCAATGCACTTTCTTACTGTCACGATGAGCTCATGCGCTTGGATCCTCACGATCTTCACCTTCCGGGTTGGGATGAGAGCTATACTTCTTCGGAATTGAATACGCTGCTGGAAGCATACGGCAGCATGACACATGAACAACTGTTTGAAAATTTGGTTTACTTTTTGAACGGGATCATGCCGGCCTGTGAAGAAGCCGGTATCAACATGGCGATCCATCCGGACGATCCGCCGTGGGACATGTTCGGATTGCCCCGTATCATCACCTGTATGGACAGCTACCGAAAGTTGTTTGCCGCCGTCCCGAATCCGCATAACGGCATCACGCTCTGCACCGGATCTTTGGGAGCCGGAAGAAACAACGATATGGTCGCCATGGCAAAAGAATTGGCTCCCCGTTCCTACTTTGTCCATCTACGGCAGATCCAACTGACGGGAACGCACGATTTCCGCGAATGCGGACACCGAACCGATACCGGAAGTTTAGATATGTACGGCATCGTACGAGCCTTGGTGGAAAGCGGATTTAACGGATACGTCCGTCCCGATCACGGGCGGAACATTTGGGGAGAGGACGGGAAACCGGGATACGGGTTGTACGATCGCGCACTCGGTGCCTGCTATCTTTCCGGACTGTTTGAAGCCATTGAAAAAACATTGAAACAATAAGGAGATCTCTCAATGAAATTTACGGATCCGAACGGTATCTCTCAGGGCTTTGCAAAAGATCCTGCCGTATTGCGTCTCGGCGATACCTATTTTCTGTATTACAGTATTTTTGTGCAAGAAGGCGAAGCGGAACGGCTCAAGATCGGGATTGCAACCTCGCAAGATCTGGAAGATTGGACCATTTACGGATATCTTCCGCTGACCCAACCCTGTGAACAAAACGGCATCGGAGCACCGGCGGTCTATTTGGAAGATCATATCGTTCATCTGTTTTATCAAACATACGGCAATCGTGAAAACGACGCGATCTGCCATGCAACTTCAACGGACGGGCTACATTTTGAAAAGGATCCTACCAACCCCGTTTTTCATCCCACGTGCGATTGGTGTTGCGGACGAGCCATTGATGCGGACGTGGTCCCGTTTCACGGAAAGCTGTTTTTGTACTTCGCAACCAGAGATCACCGATTTGAGATCCAACAGATTGGGGTTGCCTGCGCACCGCTCGGCACGGGATATTCCCGTTCCGATTGGACACAGGCGATCAATGCTCCCGTTCTGATTCCCGATGCCGTATGGGAAGGAAAATGCATCGAAGCGCCTGCCACCTGCGTGCAAGACGACAAGATCTATCTTTTTTACGGAGGATCCTACAACTGTACTCCGCAGCAGATCGGATATGCCGTATCGGATGACGGGATCCGCTTTCAAAAGCCGGTCCCGAACGTTCCGTTCCTCCCGTGCGGTCGCCCTGGAACGTGGAATGCAAGCGAATCCGGGCATCCTTACTTCTTTACCGATACCGACGGTTCTCATCACCTGTTTTATCAAGGTTCTCCGGACGGGGGAACAACGTGGTATTTGAGCCGTTGTCGGCTGAACTTTGAGAACGGCGTGCCCTATATCCTTACCGATCCGACATAAAATTGAAACAAGGAGAATTCGAAATGAAGTTACCGTATACCATAGACCTTTCCGATAAAGTAGCCGTCATCACGGGTGCGGGCGGTGTTTTGATGAGCGAATTTGCCAAAGCGCTTGCAGCGTGCGGTGCCAAAGTAGCTTTGCTGGATATCAACGAAAAAGCCGCTGCCGACGTTGCCGCTTCGATCGGCGAAAACGCCCTTGCCCTCGGCGTCAACTGTTTGGACAAGGAAAGCTTGAAAGCTGCCCACGATACCGTAAAACAAAAATTCGGCAACGTCAACCTTTTGATCAACGGTGCCGGTGGAAACAATCCGAGGGCAACTTGCGACAACGAAACCATGACGCCGGATACCGACGGCATCAAGTCTTTCTTCCATTTGGAAGAAAGCGGCTTAAAATTCGTGTTCGACCTGAACATCACTTCGGCATTCTTAGTCACACAGATCTTTGCGGAAGATATGGTTCATACCGGAGGCAATATCATCAATATTTCTTCCATGAATGCTTTCCGCCCTTTGACAAAAATCCCCGCTTACAGCGCAGCCAAAGCCGGGATCTCCAATTTTACGCAGTGGCTTGCCGTGCATTTTGCGCCTTGCGGAATTCGTGTCAATGCCATTGCACCCGGATTTTTCGTTACCAACCAAAACCGCAGTTTGCTGTTTGATGCGGACGGAAATCCGACTGCACGTACCGAGAAAATTCTCGGAAGCACACCTCAAAAGCGTTTCGGCGAGGTTTCCGATCTGATCGGTACCCTGCTGTGGCTTGCCTGCGATGAAGCCAGCGGATTTGTTACCGGTGTGATCGTCCCCGTTGACGGTGGTTTCAACGCATACAGCGGCGTTTGATGCAAAGGAGTTTTTATGCAGCTTTTCAGCGAGTATGATCTTCAACAGGAGATCTTGACGCCGGATGACGGGTACCATTATTTTTTCGGCTATTATGATCTGCATCCGGACGACGGAACCGGACGGCATTTGTGCCATCGGGTACCGTTTATGGATCGGCTTCCGACCGCCGAGGACACGGCGGAAATCGGTTACGTAAAGGACCGCGTTTTTGTTCCGATCGGTTCCACAACCGCGTGGAATTTTCAACAAGGGGCGCTGTTGCAATACCATCCGACCGAGCCGGATACCGTATTTTACAACGTATTTGCGGACGGTGCCTTCCGTACCTTAAAACATGCGTTTCGTACCGGTCAAAAAACCTATACGGACCGTGCCGTTGCAACCGTTTCTCCGGACGGGAAACGGGGGATCGCCGTTCAATTCGGACGGATCTTCGACTTTCGTCCGGGATACGGCTACGCGGGGTGCGTAGATCCCTATCGTTCGGTTGCGGCGCCGCATGAGGACGGTGCGTTTTTGACCGACTTGGAGACCGGACGTTCCGAACAGATCCTGTTTTACGATACCTTAGCCCCCATTGCGGGATTTGAACGCACGCAAAAGATCTTGATCAACCATGTCAACTTCAATCCGACAGGGGATCGGTATGTCATGCTGGTGCGCAATTTCGCAGGTCCCGGGGAACGTTGGTCGACCTCAATGGTCGTGGGAGACTGTCACGGAAACGCGCATGCCGTGTTGACCAAAACCATGGTTTCGCACTATTATTGGGCAAATGAAAAAGACATTATCGTCATTGCAAAAGTCGAAGATGTCCTCGGACTGTTCCGCATCGATACCGATACCGGTCGTGCGGAAGAATACGACATTCCCTACTGTCACGATAAAAACGATATGGATATTCACTGCATTCTCTCGCCAAACGGCGATTACATCATCGGTGACGGATACCCGAAAGAAGACGGTTGCAGGCATGTCGTTGCATACAGCAACCGTACCGGCCGTTCCGTTACGCTGTTTCGGGCAAAGACCGTGATCCCGCCGACGGTCGACATTCGGTGTGATCTTCACGTCCGTTTCATCGACGGCGGAAAAGCGATCAGTTATGACACGACCGAAAACGGAACGCGTCAAATTGCCAAAATAACGACCGATGCTCTCACATTTTAACAACAACGGAAAGGAAAAAAACACATGAGATTTGGAGTTTCCTGCGGATACGAATGGCTTCCGGCATTACGGGAAGCCGGATACGATTACATCGAAACCGCCGTTACGGGACTTTTGGAAAAAAGCGACGCCGAATTGGTTGAGATCTCCCGTCAATTGGAACGATTTGATATGAAGACCGAAGCTGTCAATTGCTTTTTCTACCCCGGCAAAAGCCTGTACAGCGAACCGGCTGAATTTTACAGAACACATGCCGAAAAAGCACTGACACGTGCAGCCGCTCTCGGATGTGAGATCGCCGTCATCGGCAGCGGCGGTGCCCGCCAAGTTCCGGAGGGCATGCCCGTAGAGGATGCCAAGCGAAAATTTGCGGATATTTTGACCATCTGCGGAGAAGAAGCCGAGAAACAAGGAATCCGGATCGTAGTAGAACCGCTTCGTGAAAAAGAAACCAATTTCATTCATACCGTTACCGAGGGCATTGAAGTTGCCAACATGGCAAATCATCCCGCCGTAGGAACCTTGATCGATTTCTTCCATTTTCACTGTAACGGAGAGCCGCTTTCCGAATTGGATCACTTAAACGGTCCGATCTATCATACCCATTTGGCGCGTCCCAGCACAGACCGCTGCTTCCCGCAGCCATTGGATATTCCGACCGTACGTCTGTGGGCTGAAAAATTAAAAGCCATCGGTTACAATAACCGATTGAGCTTGGAATGCCGCTTTACGCAAAGCAATTATCGCCAAGAGCTGAAAGTCGCACGTCAGATCTTGGAATTGTTCCAACCGGAAGCATAAGAAACTTTCCCATTTGAAAAAGGTCGCGCCGTTTTCGATGAAAGCCCTTTTCTTCGAAACAGCGTGATCTTTTTGTTCTTTCGCGGTAAACCGGATCTGCGACCGGAATCGTATCTTTTTCAGCTCCTGCCGTTGACAAAAAAAGCTCCGTATGCTAAAATGAACACACGGAGCTTTCGTACGCAAGAATGCGGTCGGAGCTAACCGGACATGAATTTAAAAAGATCTTCCCCGAATGAAAAAATGCTTCCGAAAAAGGAGAAAAGCCGATGTTTCAACTCAAACCGACGCGCCGAGATGTCGGAATTGCGATCTTCGTTTTGAGCATTGCCTGCCTTCTGCTGTTATTACCGTTTCGGTCAACGAACGGAACCTATGTGGAGATCGTAACCTCGGAAAAAACCGTATCTTATGCTTTGGATCAAGACCAAACCGTTACGGTCAACGGGAACGGACATACATTGGTGATCACCATTGCCAACAGAACCGTTTGCATCACCGAAAGCGATTGCCCGGACGGTATTTGCAAAGCAAAGGGGACGATCTCCAAGGTCGGAGAAACTATTCTCTGCGCTCCCGCAGGGATCCTTTTGACAGTGAAAGGAGATCGTGAAAATGTCGATTTTGTCATCGGATAAAATCAAACGGTCCCATCGGATCTGCCTCAATGCATGTATGATCGCGCTGGCAATGATCCTTTCTTATGTAGAGATCTTGTTACAGGTGCCGACGTGGTTCCCTCTCCCCGGGTTTCGATTGGGGCTTGCAAATATTGTGATCACCGTTTCCTTTTGTCTCCTTTCGCCTTTGGATGCCGCTTGTATCAGCTTTTTGCGGATTCTTCTGTCCGGAATGCTCTTCGGAAATATCACCTCGCTGTACTTTTCCGCGCTCGGAGGACTGTTCGCTTATGGAATGCTGTTTTTCATGAGCCGCACGGCGACCCGCAAGTGCAGTTTTGTCGGAGTGTCGATCCTGTGTGCCGCGGCACATAACTGCGGTCAAATGCTGGCGGCAGTTACCG
>CAYPIV010000063.1:0-5804 GCA_964410895.1 uncultured Ruminococcus sp.
CAATTCCTACGTGATCTTGGATGATAAAATTGCCGTAATGGATACGGTGGATGTGAACTTTACGCACGAATGGTTGGACCGCGTTCAACAGGCGTTGGGAGACCGTCAGCCGGATTATTTGGTCGTGCATCATATGGAGCCGGACCATTCCGCAAACATTTTTCAATTCACTAAGGTATATCCGAATGCAAAATTGGTCTCTTCCGCCAAGGCGTTTGTGATGATGAAGAACTTTTTCGGCACGGATTTTGCGGAAAAGCAGGTGGTCGTGGGGGAAGGAGACACACTTTCGCTCGGCAAGCACACGTTGCATTTTTTAACGGCGCCGATGGTGCATTGGCCCGAGGTGATCGTTTCGTATGACAGTACGGATAAAGTTTTGTTCTCTGCGGACGGATTCGGAAAGTTCGGTGCTTTGGATGCGGAGGAAGATTGGGCTTGCGAGGCAAGACGGTATTATTTCGGTATCGTCGGAAAATACGGCGTTCAGGTGCAAAATTTGTTGAAGAAAGCCGCAGGATTGGAGATTAAGATCATCTGCCCGCTTCACGGTCCCGTGTTGAAAGAACATTTGGAAACGTATCTCAAATTGTATGATACTTGGTCCTCCTATCGCCCCGAAGAAGAGGGGATCGTTATTGCATATACTTCGGTCTACGGAAACACCAAAAAGGCTGTTTTGCAGTTGGCTGAGCGATTGAAAGAGCAAGGATGTCCCAAGGTGGTCGTGAACGATCTTGCTCGGTGTGACATGGCTGAGGCAGTGGAGGATGCTTTTCGGTACAGCAAGCTCGTGCTGGCAACCACGACCTACAACGCGGAGATCTTTCCCTTTATGCGGGATTTTATCCAGCATTTGACGGAACGCAATTACAGTAACCGAACGGTCGCGCTGATCGAAAACGGCAGCTGGGCACCGCTTGCCGCAAAAGTAATGCGGGAGTTGCTTGCAAAATGTAAAAATTTGACCTATGCCGAGAACGGGGTGCGGATCCTTTCCGCTTTGAATGCGGAAAGTACCGAGCAGTTGCATCGGCTTGCCGACGAGCTGTGTCGGGAATACCGCGCGCAATCGGGCGAAACGGTCAACAAAAACGATATGGATGCCCTTTTCCGGATCGGATACGGTCTGTATGTGATCACTTGCAATGACGGGAAAAAGGATAACGGTTTGATCGTGAATACCGTAACACAGGTCACCAATACACCAAACCGATTGGCGGTGACCATCAATAAAGAGAGCTATTCCCACCATGTGATCAAACAGTCCGGTACCATGAACATCAATTGCCTGAGCGAGGATGCTCCGTTTTCCGTTTTCGAAAAATTCGGCTTTGTGAGCGGGCGGAATACGGATAAATTCGCAGATGGCGAACTGTTACGTTCGGATAACGGATTGGTATTTCTCCCGAGATATATCAATGCGTTCCTTTCCCTGAAAACGGAGCAATATGTGGACCTCGGTACCCACGGAATGTTTATCTGTTCGATCACCGAAGCAAGAGTGATCTCGGATCGGGAAACGATGACCTACACGTATTATCAAGATCACGTAAAACCGAAGCCGCAATCCGAAGGAAAAAAAGGCTATGTTTGCAAGATCTGCGGATATATTTATGAGGGAGAAACTCTTCCGGAAGATTTTATTTGTCCTCTTTGTAAACACGGTGCATCCGATTTTGAAAAAATAACCGAATAAAATCATCAAAAAAAGGACTTTCTCTGAAATCTGCGGTACGGTTCGGCAGACGGAAGAGAATGTCCTTTTGATTTTTTCAGACTCGTTTTTTCAGACTCGAAAATGAAATGCTCGTTTTTTGCCTTATTGGTATGTAAATTCTTTCATCAGGGAGTAGATTGTGCGTTTTTCGGACGGAGAAAGTTTGTTGTAAAGTTCTTCAAAAGATTCGATATCGGGAGTGTCCAACAGATCCGGTTCCGAAAAAAATTCGGAAAGTGTCATGTCGAATGCTTTGCAGATGCTTTCCAAGGTGGGAATGGAGGGGAGCGTTTCGCGATTAAACATGTTAATGATGGTGGATTGCGGCAAACCGGCTTCATTGGAAAGACGGTAGATGGACCATCCTCTGTCCAAGCGAAGCTTGTTGATCCTTTTCAAAATCGTGTTGTCCATTTGGTTTCCTCCTTGGGTTCAGGGCGCTTTTTACAATGGGATCCGATCACATCCTACTTGACTTTCTATCACGATTGTTTCGAAAACGCATATCCGATCTCTTGTTTTTACGATGGGAACGATCTGCCTTACCGAATGCCGAAACTTGCGATCGCAGAACGAAGAAAAAATTCATGGCAAGACTTTCCGCGGCAGATCATACCATGAGAAAAAATGTGTGCTTGCACGGACATTTTTTCGAAGCCGTCAATATACGCGGCGCACGAAGTGCAGGGGCGGCAAAGCCGAAAGGCTTGCGAATGGCAAGACTTTCCGCGGCAGATCATACCATGAGAAAAAATGTGTGCTTGCACGGACATTTTTTCGAAGCCGTCAATATACGCGGCGCACGAAGTGCAGGGGCGGCAAAGCCGAAAGGCTTGCGAATGGCAAGACTTTCCGCGTATATTATAACATACCTTCCGAAAAACATAATTACCCTTATGGGATATTGATAAATTACGTTTGCGATTTATCTGCGAATCGGTAAAAAACATAAAAATACGTGAAAGGTATTGATTTTTTTACCTGTTTGCAGTAAAATAAAAGTTGTAATGCATGTAATATTGACAATGACGGAGGGTTTATTATGATTTCAAAAGCATTGGCGGAATCCGTGCTTGCTTGCGCCATGTCCGGCGGAGCGGATTTTGCCGAAATTTTCGGAGAAATTTCGCACAGTAACGGAATTTCCATTATGGACGGAAAAATTGACCGTGTCAATGATGTTTTTTCATCCGGTGTGGGGATTCGTGCGTTTCTCGGTACTCGTACCGTTTTTGCTTCCACTTCGGATCTTTCCGCGGAAGGTCTGATGAAGTGTGCTCATGCCGTAGCGGTGGCGACGGGGGACCTGAAGTATACGGTCAACGTTCGGTTGCACGAACGGATCTTTCCGAACATTCATCCGGTACGGTCTTTGACGACCGACACGGAGGCGAAAGTCAGAGCGGACCTGCTTCGCGTAGCCGGAGAAGCTGCAAAGCAGTACGATCCCGCCATTGTACAGGCAATCGGTTCGATCTCCGGAAATGACCGCACCATTTTGGTCGCCAATACCGAGGGGTTGTATACAACGGATCGCCATGTACGCACACGGATGGGAATTTCGGCGATTGCCAATAACGGAAACGAAAATCAAACCGGCTCTTGCTTCCCCGGAGGCGGTGTCGGCTTGGAATTCTTCGACACGGTCTCTCCGACCGAGATCGGCAGGGAAGCGGCAAGACAGGCAATGGTCAATTTACGTGCGGATTACTGCCCGGCGGGAACGATGACGGTTGCGATCGAAAACGGCTTTGGCGGTGTGATCTTCCACGAAGCGTGCGGACACTCTTTGGAAGCGACTTCCGTTGGGATCGGTGCTTCGCAAATGGCAGGAAAACTCGGGCAGCAAATCGCCAATCCGAAAGTAACTGCGATCGACGACGGTACGATTCCCGGCGCTTGGGGCTCGGTAAATATCGATGACGAGGGAACTCCGACGCAAAGAAATGTATTGATCGAAAACGGTATTTTGAAGAACTATATGATCGACCGTCTCGGTTCCCGTCGCATGGGAATGCCTATGACGGGAAGTGCGCGTCGCCAAAACTATTCCTATGAAGCCACTTCGCGCATGACCAATACCTTTATCGATAACGGGCCCGACCGCAACGAGGATATCATTGCTTCCATGGGATACGGGTTGTATTGCCGTTCCTTGGGAGGCGGTTCGGTCAACCCTTTAACAGGGGCATTTAATTTCTCGGTCGTGGAAGGATACTTGGTACGGAACGGAAAAATATGCGAACCGGTCCGCGGTGCGTCTTTGATCGGTACCGGATCGGAGATTTTGATGAATATTGACATGGTCGGGCAAAACCTGAAACGAGCGCAAGGAATGTGCGGTTCTTCCAGCGGAAGCGTTCCTACGGATGTCGGTCAGCCTTTGATCCGCGTTTCCACTATTACCGTAGGAGGTCGTTGATATGAAATTTGAGGAATTAAAGAACATTTTGGCAAATGCCGCAGAGCGTGCCGGCATCACGGAGTACGAGATCTACTATCAAACGGACAATCAGATCAGCGTAGGAACGCTGAAAGATGAGATCAGCCAATTTGCGTCCGGCTTTTCGGGCGGAATTTGTTTCCGTTGCATCGTGGACGGAAAAATGGGGTATGCTTCCGGCGAATTGATGACCAAGGAAGCGTTGGAAGCGTTGGTGGAGTGTGCAAAAGAAAATGCCGCTTGCATCGACAACGAGGATGAAGTGTTTATTTTTGAGGGGTCCGAGCAATATGCAAAACTTCCGGACCGCGAAGTGACCATGGCGGATGCTGCGGATCTCAAGGAGTATGCATTACAATTGCAAAAGCAGACCTATGAGACCGATCAACGTGTGACGGACGGAACCACGAGTTTGGCGATCACGTTTGATTCGGAAGTTTGTCTTTACAATTCCAAGGGACTGAGTCTTTCCAATCGCATGGGAAACACCTGCGCTTATGTGAACGCCGTTCTGCGGGACGGGGAGGAATCGCAAGAAGGCTTGGCTTTTGCGGAAGGCAACTCCTATTCGGCATTTAGCGGTCTGCCTGCAAAAGCGGTGAAACGTGCGGCGGATCAGTTCGGAGCCGACAGCATACCCTCCGGAAAGTATTCGATCGTGATGAGCGGAGAGGTGTTCCGCGACTTTTTGGATGCCTTTTCTTCCGTTTTTTCCGCAAAGAATGCACAGAAAGGTCTGTCTTTGCTGGCAGGAAAAGAGGGACAAACGGTCGCTTCCTCCTGCATCACCTTGGTAGACGATCCTATGCGTGAGGGAGCGGCAATGCAAACCAACTTTGATGCCGAAGGTGTGGCAACGGCACGTAGAGAGATCATTTCCAACGGTGTTTTAAATACGTTGCTTTACGATTTGAGCACGGCAAAAAAAGCGGGGGTAGCTTCCACGGGAAACGGTCAGAAAGGCGGATACGCTTCTACCGTAACCATCGCACCGTACAATTTCGGCATTCAGGCGGGAACCGATTCCCGCGAACAGCTGTTTGAAGCCGTTGGAAACGGGTTGTTTATCACCGATGCCAAGGGATTCCATGCAGGCGCAAATGCTGTAACGGGAGATTTTTCAATCGAAAGTGCCGGCTTTATGATCCGTGACGGAAAATGTGCGGAAGCGGTCAAGTCTTTCACCATTGCGGGCAATTTCTTTGACTTGTTGCGCTCTGTTGAACGGGTCGGCAACAAAGTTGACTGGTTTTGGAGCACATCCTTGACGGTGTTCGGCTCTCCCGATGTGTTGATCCGCGATATCAGCGTTGCCGGAAAATAAGTTGCGGAACCGTTTTTGAAAGCACTTTGACGGGTGAACCTCGGGCGGTCGAAAAGGGAATGCTCTTTCACGGCAAGTTTTGACAAGGCCGTGATTGAAAGCTATTCTTCGGGACTGTTGCAAGGCGCGCGTTTGGAGCTCGGGATCCGCTTTTGCGGGACCTTTTGCATGGAGATGAAGCATCAAGTGGATCGGAAGTACCGAACGGAACCGTTCGGTACTTCCTTTTGTGTTTTTTCTCAAAAGGAAAAGTGAAAAAAACATTGCAAAATAAGAAAAATTGGTGTATGATATATACTGTATTCTGATAGTTCGGA
>CAYPIV010000064.1:0-5763 GCA_964410895.1 uncultured Ruminococcus sp.
GGTGATCACCGCGGGAATATATTTTTCATACAGCTTTTCCAAGATCATCAAATTGGACAGCGCATGATCTAATCTACCGTCCAATCCCCCGATCAGCACGATCTCGGTAGCACCGTGTTCCAATGCGTGGGAAACTGCCAACTGCGTATCGGTCTCGTCTTTTTCCGACGGTACACGGATCCGTTCCGTTTCGCTCGGCAATTCGGATTCCTCCATGGAATCAAAATCTCCCAGCACCGTCTGCGGAAGAACGCCGAGCATGCGGGCGTTTTGATACCCCGCATCCGCGGCAAAGATCAGATCTCCGTCTTTCGGAAACTCGGTGATCCCGTCCTTTCGAACCCCACCGCCGACATAAATAAACGCTTTCATATCCGTCTTATCTCCTTTTTCCGAGGGCGGCAAGATCATCCGAAGTCAAACGGTACGGAATCCAAGCATCCTCGTTGGAATACAGGCAAAGCGTTCCGTACGCGGAATTCGAGTAATCAACGTCGCCGACATAATAAACATCCGCAAAGACACCGACCGTGGGATCCTCGATCGTAACCCCTTCAAAAACGTAACGATAATAAGTATACAGCGAAGTTTCCGTCCGTTGAGTTAAAGTCGGATTCGGAGAATACCGAACCACGGAAAGACACGTGGGATCGGTATTGTCCGCAGCGTTTTCCGGTGTCAGATCAACGGTTTTCACCAAAGTCACCTCAAACCATTCGCCGGCTTTATCGGGTGTTTCCGCAAGTTGATGATCCTCTTGCAGATGTTTCAAAGTGCTGTTATTATAGCGAAACACCAACTGTACTTGATCGGCTTGCGGCAAAAACAGAACCTGCGGAACGGAAAAATAACCATAGCTGGATTCGTCTCTGGTAATGCTGGCTTGGTCCTGATACCGCGCAACGATCGCATCGCCATATTGCAAATATGCCGCGCTTCCGGATTCGGTCGGGATCAACGTGCGGATCTCCTTCGGAATCTTGGCGGAAAAGAATACGCGCCAAATGATCAATGCATTCAAAAGCAAAATGACGGCTGTCAAAAGGAACTTCACCGATCTGCGCACAACACGGATGGTTCGGGAGTTTGCTTTCATAATTTTCTCCTTTTTAAGCGATTTGGAAACAGGTGGGAGTCCAACGGGCGGATCCCACCAATTCGGTTTTGTCGGCAAAGCCGCCAAAGTTCTCTTTCCAACGCAACCCCGTCACGCACGGGAGTTGCAATGGATGCGGAACGGGCGACCACGGTCGCCGTAAAATCCGCCGCATGCCGACAGGCATGTTCAAAACTTCGATGACGAAGCATTTCTCCAAGCAAAACAGAAGCAAACAGATCTCCCGTTCCGGGATAAGACTGTTTTTGCATGGGTCGGCGAATGCAAAACGGTTCGGCACCGTCAGTTTGTCCGAGGTTGGCAACCGTCCCGTCGGAAAGAGCGATCCCCGTAATTACCGTATAACGGCATTCCAATTCGGAAAGTCGTTTTAAAAGCACTTGTGCCGCCGATAACGCTTCTTTCGGCTTCATTTCCAAGGTGTTTTGATAGGGGGTGTCGGTCAAAATACAGGCTTCGGTCCAATTCGGCGTCATGATATGCGCTCGCCGTACCAATCGTTGCGTTCCCAAGCACAGTGCTTTGGTATAGGTAGAATACAGTTCTCCGTCATCGCCCATAACAGGATCGACCAAGATCAAGGGCAATGCGCCGGATTCATCCGGTTTTTCCGCAAAGCGGTCCAGCAAACGAAACACAAGGTCAATTTGCCGTTCGCTTCCCAAAAAGCCCGTGTAGATCGAACGAAAAGCGGTCGGCAACGATTCCAAATGGGAGGCAATCGGATCAATGTGATCCGTCAGATCGCAAAAATGCAGATCGGTAAACCCGCCGGTATGGGTAGAAAGCAATGCCGTCGGGATCGGGACAACTTGGTGTCCCATCGCGGAAAGCGTCGGGATCACGACCGTCAGAGCGCAACGTCCAAAGCAGGAAAGATCGTGCAAAGCCGCCACACGCGCCGGTGGGAGAGGTGTTTTTTGAGACATGGTAAGCGTTCCTTTCGATAACAATGACACAAACGGTTCGGTGTGATCACATCCGCAACCGATCCAACACGTTCTGCAATAAGATCTGCGCGGAAAGGGTATCGATCACACCTTTCCGCTTTTTGCCGCGCGTGTTGGTCTCATTGAGATACCGCGCGGCGGAAACAGTCGTCAGACGCTCATCGACCATAGCGATCGGAACGGTATTTCCGAGGCAGTCTGCCAACAGTTGTGCGAATTCCCGACAGCGTTCTGCGCGAAATCCCTCGGAACCGTCCATATTTCGCGGGAGTCCGACAACAACGGCAACCGCTTTTTGTTCCCGCACGACCTCTGCCGTTTTTTCCGCCGTTTTTTGAATGCCCCCCGGTGAAATGTATCCGATCCCGGAAGCAAGAAAGCGACTGCTGTCTGAAATTGCAAGTCCGGTCCGCGTATCGCCGAAATCCACGCCGAGAATACGTCCTTGCGTTGTTTTCAAATCGGTTACGGTAACAAGATCTGTCATGTCATATGCTCCTTGAAAAAAATTGGCTGTTACAATTGCAAATTCGAAAAACCGTTTTGAAAACCGCTCCGTCGGAAACGAAAATGCACGGGAGCATTTTGAAAAAGCGTTCCGACCGTTTCTCAAAAAGCTCCCGTATTCAAAATGGTCACAGCAAAAATGCGGGAAGTTCGGCAACGGGAAGTTCGGTCTCTTCTCTCGTTGCGAGATCTTTCACCTTTACCGTTTGCCGGCTCCATTCATCCGCACCCATGATGACCACGTGCGTATACCCGTCTTTGACGGCAAAATCGATTTGTTTTGCAAATTTTTTGGTACCCAAATAAACAGACGCAACGATCCCGTTTGCGCGCAGGTCGGACACAAGAGTTAAATATTGTTCATACGGAACGTCATCAAACCGCGTGATTAAGACCTTGGTCTCCGCTCCGAGCATTTCCGGGACAAGGCAATGCGTGACCAAAAAGTTTTCCAACGTAACGTCTCCCATACCGTAACCGACGCCGGATACCTTTGCGTTCTTTGCAAACAGACCAACTAAGTTGTCATATCTGCCTCCGCCGAACATGGCACGGTTATTTTCGGGAGCATTGTCAAACACTTCGAATACCGTTCCGGTATAGTAGTCCAATCCGCGGATGATGCCGAAATCGAACACACAGTATTTTTCAAGTCCCGTCTTTTTCAGCATATCAAACAATGCGCGCAATTCGGCAGAGCCTTCGGATTCGGGACAAATTGCCGTAGCGGATGCCACGTCCATTTTGTACAGTGCGTCGATCCGTTCCAATTGTTCCTCATCCAATCCGAGGGCAAACAATTCGTTTTCATAAGCTTCGCGCGGGATCTTGTTGCGGCGGTCAATGACTTTTGAAATCTGCTTACTGCCCTCCGCACCGGTTCCCGCAATGGATGCGATCACATCATTAAAAAATCTGCGGTTGTTGATGTGTACGGTGAACATACTTTCATCCGCACCGTAAGCTTTGAGGATCTCAATAGCGCTGGAAATGCATTCCAGATCCGCCTCGAATGTATCGCAACCGAAAATATCGACATTGATCTGCCAAAATTCGCGCAACCGTCCGCGTTGGGGACGCTCATACCGATACATATTGGGAATGGAGAACCATTTGAGTGGAAAGTTCAATTCTCCGATCTTTCCCGCCACCATCCGCGCAACCGTAGGCGTCATTTCCGGACGGATCGCCAGCCGTCTGTCTCCTCGGTCGGTAAAGTTATAGGTTTGCTCATTGGCGATCTCTTCTCCGCTTTTTGCGGCATAAAGCTCCAAAGATTCCAGCATCGGACCGTTGTATTCATCAAATGCCGCTCGCTCCAAAACGGTTCGTATCACGCCGAAAAACCAATTGCGCAAACGCATTTCCTGCGGGTAAAAATCTCTTGTTCCTTTATACGGATTTGTGGACAGTTTCTCGCTCATGATCGGCACCTCACGTTGTAAATTTCATCTTTCTTGCTTATTATAGCAGAAATTTCGGAGAATTGCAATAGCAAGCATCTTTTTTGTTCGAAAATTGCAATTTTGAAAAAGCACTTTTCTTCGACATCGAAAAAAAAGATTCCCCTCTTTTGCAACGGCACAAGTGCTTCAAAAAAGAACCTGTGTGCGCAAAAGAGGGGAACGGATCTGTCAGTTTTCGTTCGGGACCGAATCTCCGACTACAAAATCTTTGATCAAATGATAAATTTCCGTATCGGACTCACAGTAGATCTGATTCCACTCAAAAGTATACATAGCACCGAGCAAAGATTTTCCGTTTACCGAAAAATCGTCACCGTCGGTCAATGTAATTCTTCCCTTGTGTTTGCTTGCAAGTCCGACAAAGCGGTTGATGTCCGCCATCGTGTCCAATCTGATTCTGTAACGCATGTTGTTTCTTCCTTTCTTTTTTCATTGTATTTTTCGATCGTTCGTTATTTTCGTTTCTTCTTTTTTCGTCCGGAAAACAGTTTTTTCAAAAGCGGAGATAACAACGCAGGAGCTTTCCACACCATCATTTTCATGACCGCACCTCATTTCGATGAAGATTTCACTTTCATTCTATGCAGATGACGGTAAAAACTTGCCGGTACCGACCGGCAATCTCCGAAAGAAACGGTCGGTGCTCCGACGGTTACGAACGAACCGCCGTTCGCTTGGAAAAGTTCTCCATTGCCGCGCGAAAAACGGTTTTGTCGTTTTCGTACGTTAAGGAAAGTTCCGCTTGCTCGATCGGTACCCACTCCACCTGAGCGATCTCTCCCTCTTGCGGGGAAATGTGCTCCTGTTGGGTTTCGGTCATAAAATACACGACCTCTTTGGATACACCGGGTTGCGGACTGTAATGAACGGTCTGCCGAAAGTCTCGGTCGATGCGGATCTGCACCGCGGTTTCCTCAAAAACCTCCCGGACTGCCGTCATATATTCGGTTTCTCCGCGCTCCATATGTCCTTTCGGGAAGGAGCGATGCCCACATTGTTTATGACGGATCATCAGGATATACAACCGTCCGTTTTGACTGTCGCGCCGAAACACCAACGCACCGCAGGATTTTTCGTGACGCATAACTCTCGCTCCTTTCCGATTTCATTCCGATCTTCGATCATTCCGGTTGGATCTGTTCCATAACAAACGCTTCCAAAATATCTCCGACCTTGATATCATTAAACTTTTCCAATCCGACTCCGCATTCATATCCGGACGCCACTTCTTTGGCATCGTCCTTAAAACGTTTGAGCGAAGAGATCTTATCTTCAAAAATCACAATTCCGTCGCGAACGACTCGGATCTGCGATTGACGGGTAATTTTTCCGTCTTGTACATAAGAACCGGCAATGGTTCCCACGTTGGGAACGTGAATGGTTTGACGAACTTCCGCATGTCCCAACAAATTTTCACGGAATTTGGGTGCAAGCATTCCCTTCATGGCTGCTTGAATTTCTTCGATGCACTCATAGATCACACGGTAGGTACGAACATCAACTCCCTGACGTTCGGCAGAATCCAGTGCACTCTTGTCGGGACGCACGTTAAATCCGACGACAATGGCGTTGGATGCAGCTGCCAAGGTCACATCTCCTTCCGTAATACCGCCTGCCGCGGCGTGAATGATGCGCACCTTCACTTCTTCGTTGGAAAGTTTCAGCAAAGATGCCTTGACCGCCTCAACGGAACCGTCCACATCGGCTTTGACAATGATGTTCA
>CAYPIV010000065.1:0-5745 GCA_964410895.1 uncultured Ruminococcus sp.
TCGAATCTGCCCCCGAAAAGAATGCCGCGCTTCCCAAGCGTCTCGGTTCCCTCTCGTTCGGTGAAAATCGCGCAGTGGAATTTCAAAATTTGGAAATTCCGAACTATATGCGGCAAAAAACCGGGCTCGGAGAACTCGACCGCGTGCTTGGCGGAGGATTGGTACACGGTTCTGTTGTATTGCTTTCCGGCGAACCGGGAATCGGAAAATCCACCCTTTTGATGCAAATTTGCGATGTGCTCGGAAAATCAAAAAAAATACTCTACATCTCGGGCGAGGAATCCGGCGGACAGCTGAAACTTCGTGCAGAACGCTTGAATGTAGTGGGAAATCACCTGTTCCTTTTGACCGAGACCAACATTGAAAATATCATCAAAGAGAGCGAACGGATCCAACCGGAAGTGATGATCGTGGATTCCATCCAAACCATGTATTCGCCGAATATCAATTCCACCCCCGGCAGCGTTACGCAAGTGAAAGAAAGTGCTTTGACCTTGATCAATAAGGCAAAAGCCGACGGAACCTCGGTCATTATGGTCGGGCATGTCAATAAAGAAGGCAGCATTGCCGGTCCGAAAGTTCTTGAACATATGGTCGATGCCGTGCTGTATTTTGAAGGAGAACGCAGGCAAGCCTACCGTATCGTCCGCGCGATCAAAAACCGCTACGGCTCCACCAATGAGATCGGAGTATTCGAGATGTCCGATAAAGGACTGTTGGAAGTGGAAAACCCGTCCGAAATGCTCTTGGCGGGACGTCCGAAAAACATTTCCGGAAACTGTGCGGTCTGCACATTGGAGGGCACACGTCCGCTGATCGCGGAAATTCAGGCATTGGTCACCCAAACGGCATTTCCCGCTCCACGACGTACCACAAACGGAATCGACTATAACCGCATGTGCTTGATCATTGCCGTATTGGAAAAGCGCTTGGGATTGAAATTTTATCAAAACGACGTTTATCTGAACGTGATCGGCGGTCTGCACTTGGATGAACCCGCCTCGGACGTTTCGGTGGCAATGGCGCTCATTTCCTCTATGACGGACCGCATTATCCCGGATGATTTGATTGCCGTCGGCGAATTGGGATTAGCGGGAGAATGCCGCGCCGTTTCCAATTTGGAGCAACGGGTAAAAGAAGCCGCCCGTTTGGGATTTACGACCGCCATCGTCCCGTACCGAAATGTGGAAAAACGTCCGATCCAATGTGCAAACATCAAAATCGTTCCCATTCGCGGAATCTACGAAGTTTTAAATTTGATGAAAGTAAAAGAATCCTGAAAAGATCTCGACTGTCGGGCAGTTCTCCGCGTCACAGAAAAAATTGTTTTCCATACCGCGAACGGTCCGTTGTTTTTGCAAACCGTTTTCGCGGAACCGTATTGCAAGCGCACCCCGCGGCGATATCGCGATCTCCGAGCGCTCTGTCCTTTTGCGGTCACCGTAACATAAAAAGTTTCCCGGGTCGATCCTGTTCGGATCGGCCCGGGAAACCACTGTCTTTGGGTGTGGCAGTTGCCGCAGCTGTTCTCATGGGAATTGCTTGAGCTTCTTTGTAAAACATCCGCTTGCACAGCACCGATCATTTTGCGTAATCGACCGCACGCGTCTCTCGGATCAAATTCAATTTGATCTGACCGGGATATTTTACTTCGTCCTCAATTTTCTTTGCCATTTCGCGAGCGATCAGTTTCATATCGTCGTCACCGATCATCTCCGGTTTTACCATCACGCGGATCTCACGACCGGCTTGGATTGCATACGCTTTTTCCACGCCGGGGAAGCTGACGGCAAGTTCCTCTAACTTTTGCAAACGCTTGATGTAATTTTCCATATCCTCACGCCGCGCACCCGGACGAGCTGCGGAAACCGCATCCGCCGCCTGCACCAAGATCGCAACGATCGTTTTGGGTTCCACATCGTTGTGGTGCGCCTCGATTGCGTGGATCACTTCGGCATTTTCCTTAAACTTCTTTGCGGCATTGACACCGAGTTCCACATGCGAGCCTTCCGCATCCTGCGGGAAAGATTTTCCGATATCATGCAACAAACCCGCGCGACGTGCCAAATTGCCGTCCACACCGAGCTCGTCCGCCATCATACCGGCAAGCCATGCGACCTCAATGGAATGTTGCAACACATTTTGACCGTAGCTGGTACGGTAACGCAAACGTCCCAACAATTTGACAAGTTCCGGATGAATTCCGTGTACATTGACTTCATACGTTGCGCGTTCTCCGGCTTGTTTGATCACCGCCTCGACCTCACGGCGGGATTTTTCCACCGTCTCCTCGATTCTTGCGGGATGGATCCGTCCGTCGGCGATCAACTTCTCCAAAGTCAACCGTGCGATCTCTCGGCGGACCGGATCAAAACCCGATACGGTGATAGCTTCCGGCGTGTCATCAATGATCAGCTCCACACCCGTCAGAGTCTCCAATTTTTGAATATTTCTGCCCTCTCTGCCGATTATGCGTCCTTTCATTTCATCATTGGGCAAAGAGACCACCGAGATCGTTGCTTCCGAAACGTGATCGGCAGCGCATCTTTGGATCGCCAAGGAAAGCAAATTTCGTGCTTTCGCATCCGCTTCTTCCTTAAACTGCTCCTCCAATTCGTCCAGCTTTTGCGCCATTTCATGCCGAATTTCGGACTCCATACAAGACAAAAGTTCATCTTTTGCTTCCTGTGCCGTGTAGTTGGAAATCTCCTCCAAGCGCTTTAAATGTTGCGCCAATACTTCGTTGATCTGTTCCCGAAGTACATCGTTTTGTTTCAGCTTTTCGTCCAACTGCTCGTTTTTTCGCTCCAATGTCTCGGTTTTTCGATCCAAATTTTCTTCTTTTTGATTCAATCTGCGTTCCATACGAGTCACTTCGGAACGGCGCTCCTTTAACTCTCGCTCGGTCTCATTGCGTAAACGCAGCGCGTCTTCCTTCGCCTCAATGGAAGCTTCTTTCTTTTTCGCTTCCGCATTCTTCTGTGCAGTCTCCACAATGCGCTGTGCTTCCTGTTCGGCAGAGCCGATCTTGGATTCACCGATCTTTTTTCGTAACAGAATTCCGGCAAACACACCGACGATCCCGCCGATCGCAAGCGCCAAAATTCCGATCACAATCACGATCCATGTCTGTACCACTCAAACACCTCCTTGAAATTTATTGATTTTTTCCGAATGTATGAAAAAACACAACCGTGCCAAGCTCATACTTCTTTTATTATACACCGTTTTTCAAATATTGTCAAGACCGCAGATCTGCATTTGCATTCAATTTTCCGCATTTTTCAAAAAGCCGATCGAGCCGTTCCCGTCGGACAATGCGGTACGCGGGCTTTTCCACCAACCGAAATTGCTCGCTGTGCCGTACCATCGGGCATCCGTTTTGGTCATATTTCGTCAAAAATGCGTCCCACGCAGTCAAAAGAGACCGATCGGAAAGCTGCAAAAGGCAAGTTCGAACCGTTTTCAGATCTTCCGAAAAAAGTTGTCTGCCGCCGAGATTCGGATGTGCGGATGCCGCGAATGCCGAAAACAGAGCTTCCGCATCAAAGCTTTCCGCTTTCCATGCGGCAAAATGTACCCGCACGATCTCATCCGAAAGCGGCTCCGCAAGCATGCCTTTCTTCGGTTCTGTTTTCGCATACTCCGAATCAAAATACCGTTTTGCGGATGTGAGATCCCGCAATAAATGTTCGGCTCCGAACGCTCTTTGATAACAAAATTTCAACAGATCGCAAGCATCTGCCGATGGATGCAATTGTAAATGTCGAAAAAAATAGATTTCAAAGTTCATACTGACTCCTTATCATTTCCACAAACCGGCGAATCCGGAATCCGCGAAAGATTCCTTTGTTGTCCCGAAAAGACAGTAACAGATCTCAAACAAAGTCGGAATTCACATTGACTTTTGCCGAAAATTGCGGTATACTGTAACAAATCGCAAAGCGGAGGCTTTTTCTATGTATCGATACGAGACCCATCTTCACACATTTCCTGCCAGCAAGTGCGCCAAAGCAACCGTTTCGGAAGCACTTGCCTATTACAGTAGTCTGCAATATACGGGAGTTTTTATCACCAACCATTTTTTGGACGGAAACATTAACATGGACAGTTCTCATCCCTACCGAGAACGGCTGGCATTTCACGTTGCCGACTACGAAGAAGCCAAGCGGATCGGAACAGAGATCGGACTTTCTGTTTTCTTCGGGGTGGAACTGTCTTATGCGGGAACGGATTTTTTGGTGTACGGTCCGGGACCGGAATGGTATTTGCAACATCCGGAGATCATGGATATGAAAAAAAGCGAAGAGCTCCCTTTTCTGATGTCACACGGAGCGTTGATCATTCAAGCCCACCCGTTCCGAGAGGCAAGTTACATTGATCACATTCGTTTGTTTCCGAAAGCCGTACACGGGGTGGAAATCGTGAATGCCAACCGTACCGATCCGGAAAATCAAATGGCAAAACAGTATGCGGAACATTACGGATTGCTTCCTTTCGCCGGTTCCGACAATCATGTCGGAAAGGCGCAACATCGGTTGGCAGGTGTTGAGACCGAACATAAAATAGAGTCCGAATTCGATTTTGTTACCTGCATTTTAGAACAAAGATACCGTATTTTTCAAGCATTTCAGCCTGCCGATGCATGCGGCTTTGCGCAATAAAGCCATCGTTTTCGGATGATTTCAAGATCCGTTTGCACTGCTATTGTACCATATTCGAAATTGCTTGTAAACCTTTTTCGGATAAAAAGAAACGGGTTTCTTGACAAAAATCCGAAAATATGATAATACTGACCGGAAAGGACACCGTTTGGAGGATCGCAACATGAACAGTCCCATGCTCATCGGAATCGCAGGCGGCACCGGATCCGGAAAATCCACGTTTGCGGAAGGCTTGCTGGCTCGATTTCCGAATGACATTGCCGTGATCACGTATGACAGTTACTATAAACCGCAAGATCATCTTCCTTTGGAAGAGCGCAAAAAGACCAATTATGATTGCCCGGATGCGTTGGATACCGATCTTTTGATCCGTCATTTGCACCTGTTGCGCAACGGGCAGTGCGCAACCGTTCCGAATTACGATTTTTGCGTTCATACCCGTAAAAAAGAATGGACTACCCTTGCCCCTACACCGGTGCTGTTGGTGGACGGAATCCTAACCTTTTACGATGCTCAGCTTCGGGAAATGTTCGACCTCAAAATTTACGCGGATGCGGATGCCGATGAGCGGATCTTGCGCCGATTGCGCCGCGATGTTACCGAACGCGGCAGAGACATCGACGGTGTGATCTGTCAGTATCTCGATACCGTAAAAGCGATGCACGAGATCTATGTGGAACCGACCAAAAAATATGCCGATATCATTATCAACGGCGGCAAAAATCGGATCGCCTTGGATGTGGTCAGCGCACAGATCGCAAAGCACCTTGAAAAAGCATGATTTTTGTTCTTAATTTACCCCAAAAACGTTTTTTCGGGAAACATCCTGTCCGCGAAAAAGCGTTTTTTATTTTTTAACGAACGCGGATTTCCACTTTGGATTCCCACGAGATATCCTAATTCGGGATATCTCACAGGATACCAAATGATATACTAATGTTAGTATCACCGGCAAACAAGGAGTAGAAATGGAATTCCGCCTCAAAGAACTACGCAAAGCCAAAAAGATCTCCCAGCTGAAACTTGCTCTGGATTTAAATATGAACCAAAATACCATTTCCCGATATGAGCAAATGAAGCA
>CAYPIV010000066.1:0-5654 GCA_964410895.1 uncultured Ruminococcus sp.
TCCAACACCGCTTTGGAAATTGCCTGTTTGATCTCATGAAAAATTCGAAGAATATCCCAATGCATTCTTCCGTTCAAAATCACCGTATCGTTGGAAAAACGATGGTTTTCACGCAGGGTAAGGCGTCCGTCCTCCAGCTCACCGATGATCCCGCGTCCGCTGGAAGCTCCCAAGTCAATGGCAAGCATTTTTAATTTTTGCATCTGTATCCCTCCCGGTAGATTCCAAGTTGTGTGGAATTTATCACCATTATAGCACATTCTTTTCGAATTTGTATGGATAAACTGTGAACACCAAACCGAATTTCCGCAAAATCAGCGGAAAGATCTTCCGTATCGACTCAATCAACGCGGCATCTTCGGTCTCCGTTTTGAAAGGCTTCTATATTTTTTTCGATTTCCGATAACAACCGACAGCGTGTTTCAAAGCCGCCCCAAGCCATGTGCGGAGTCAGGCACACGTTCGGCTGATTTCGCAGGCGAAACAAAGGATGCGTTTTCGGAAGAGGTTCTCGACTGTACACGTCGATACCGATCCCGCCGATCCGACCTTCCGAAACGGCATCTGCCAACGCGGCTTCGTCAACCACAACCCCACGCGCAACATTGATCACAATGGCATTCGGACGCAGCATATCGATGCGGGCGCGGTTCAACAAAGCGGTCGTTTGCTCGTTCAAAGGAACATGCAGAGAGAGCAGATCGGACTCCCGACAAAGCGTATCCATGTCCGCACATTCCCAATCCGGGATCGGCGTTCGTTTATGCACAAGCACACGGCAACCGAGCGCACGTGCAACCGTTCCCACTTGTTTGCCGATATTCCCGAATCCGACCAGCCCCCACGTTTTTCCGGCAATTTCATGGTACACGGGAGAAAGCGAGTTGGCGATCCCGCTTTCCGTATAGCTTCCGTTGCGTACATATTCGGAATATTCCGACAAATGCGTCATCAAAGAGAGCGCCATGGCAACGGTCACCTGCGCAACGCTTTGGGAGGAATATCCCACCACGTTACAAACGGCGATCCCATGCGTACGGCAAAAGTACAGATCGACATTGTCGTAACCGGTCGCCGCAATACAGATCAAACGCAATGTGGGCAGTGCCGAAGTCAATTCGCGTTCGCCGAGACGGACTTTATTCAAAATCAGAATTTCGGCATTTCGAATATGTTCTTCCACTTCGTCCGGCGCGGTATTCGGATAGACCCGAACCTTGCCAAAGCGTTCAAACGGTTTCAACGACAGATCATTTCCGAGTGTTGCCGCGTCCAAAATTGCAATTTGCATCCGTATTCCTCCGCATTTGTTTCTTGGTTTCGACCTCAGTATACCGCAAAAATGCCGTTCCGTCAATAGAACGATGAAAAAATTCGGAAAAGGACTTGAAAAAAAGCCGAAATTCCGCTATAATGAATTGGAAGAATTGCGGACCCCGCGTTTTTGATCCGCAACAAGACCGTCAAAACAAGGAGAAAAACAAATGAATCAAAATTCCGATTTCCAAACGGCGGAAACGATTCCGAATACATCCAAAGAGATTTTGCGTGCCGTTTACGAGGCACTGAGCGAAAAAGGATATAATCCGATCGGACAAATTGTCGGATATCTTCTTTCCGAAGATCCGACCTATATTACCAATTGCAACAATGCCCGCACCTTAATGCGAAAATTGGATCGGGATGAATTGATGATCGAATTGGTGAAGAATTATTTGGAGCTGGAATAATCATGACGTCGCTTTCCTGCATTTCTTTGCAAACGATGACTCCCGCCGAGATTCCGTCCGCCAACGTGCTGTGTCTCGGTACCTTTGACGGCGTCCATTTGGCGCACCGAGCTCTGTTAAAAAAAGCCAAAGAGGTTCGGGATCGCCTTTTTTTAAACGCAGCCTGTACGGTATTCTGTTTTGCGGAATCCCCTGCCGATTTTTTTTCGAAGTTGCCCCCGGCACAGATCTACACTGCGGAGCAACGCTTGGAAGCATTCCGTGAGGAGGGCATGGATTTTGCAATCGTTGCGGATTTTTCCGCGTTCCGAACGCTTTCGCCGAGTGCGTTTGTGACCGATATCTTACAACAGACCTGCCATTGCGTTGCGGCGGTTTGCGGATTTAACTATCATTTCGGAAACGGCGGCTCCGGAACTGCCGATACCCTTGCTACCCTCCTGCCCGCGCCGGTGTATTCCGTTCCGAAGATCACGCAAAACGGTCTTGTTGTCAGTTCCACGCAGATCCGGCATTTTTTGCAACAAGGCGAAGTGGAGCAAGCGGCGCGTTTTTTAACCAAACCGTTTTCGTTTTCCGCACCGGTACTGCACGGAAAAGCGCTGGGGAGGACTTTGGGCTTTCCAACCATCAACCAATATCTGCCGAAGCATTCCGTTTCCCCGAAAAGCGGGGTCTATTTGACACGTTGTACGCTTCCGAACGGTCGTACCGTGTACGGCATTTCCAATTTCGGCACGCACCCAACGGTCGATCGGAACGCACCTTTGAACTGCGAAACGTATTTGTTGGACTTTTCCGGAGACCTTTACGGAGAAACCGTAACCGTTGCGTTTTTGAAACGTCTGCGCGACGAGAACAAATTTGAAAACGTCGAGCAGTTGACGCAACAGATCCGAACGGATATTGTCAAAGCCGAAGAAATGATATCGCTTGCGAGATCAAGCGAGAAACGGTGTCAGCCATGAAGCGTGTGTGGATCAAGCGTGCAGTCGCACTCCTCCTCTTTCTCTCACTGTCGGTGCTAACCGTTCCGCTTTCCGTTTTTGCGGAAGTTTCGGAACAGCCCTCCATGGAGGAAGCGGGATCCGTGTTGATGCTTCATCTGCAAAGCAACACCGTTGTCTGCGGCAAAGAAGAAAACAAAACGGTGTTTGCCGGTTCTACGGTCAAAATATTGTCCGGATTGCTGTTTTGCGAAGCACTCGCGAACCGACGGCAGGAATCGGTTTCGATCACGCAGGAGATGTTGGCACCGGTCAGCGGTTACCATATGAAAGATCTGACTGCCGGAGATGTGCTGACGGTGGAACAACTCCTCTACTCTGCCGTTTGCGGCAGCTACAACGATGCTTATTATATCCTTGCGTACTATCTTTCCGGGAGCGTTTCCGATTTTGTGGCGCAAATGAATGCCCGTTCCGCCGAACTCGGTGCGGAAAATGCGGTATTCACCGATCCGACCGGAATCGATGACGCGTCTCGGATCACCGCCGCCGAGCTTGCGAAAATTGCGGTTGCCGCCTCACAAAACGAACTGTACATGCAGTTGGCATCCACCGTCCGGTACCAAATGAACTCCACTCTGCTAATGGACGCTCAGATTGTTCACAATCGAAACGCACTGATCTCATCCCATTCCACCACGCTTTACTACAATAAAAAATGCAGCGGAATGAGTGCCGGTTATACACAAAAAGGCGGGAACTGCGTTGTGACCGTTGCCGAGTCCGATGCCGCTTCGTACCTTTGTATCGTGCTTGGCGGAATGGATACGGAACAAATCAATTACGGATATACCGTTGCCAACCGCGTGATCGAATGGGCGTTTCAAAATTATGCAAATATCGAAATCCTCTCTCCCGACACCACGATCTGTACGGTTGCCGTGACAGTGTCGGATCTTGTGACCGAATTGGAAGTGCGGGCGAAAGAATCGGTCTATGCCTACCTGCCGCGCGGAGCGGAGATCGGAAACGAAATTCGATACAGCATTCGCTTGACATACACGGAATTGGAGGCACCGGTTGCCGAAGGAACTTTTGTCGGATACGTTGCCGTACTGTACCAAAATTCGGTGCTTGCCACAGCTCCTTTGTATACAGTCGGGAGTGCCGAACGCAGCGGTTTTGTCGGGCGATTGAAAGACATCGAACGGTTGACCGAAAAGCGCTCCGTCCGTGCCGGTTTGATCTTTTTTGTGCTTTCCCTTACCGCATGGATCGTGACGGAATCGGTTTTGCGCGCAAAACGCAGACACAAATGGGATAAGTATTTCAGCGAAAAAATGGCACTTCCGACAAGATCACAAAAGAATCCTCCGCGAAAACGTCCGTAAAAACGCGGTCGTGCTGTTTGATTTCGACAATTTGCTTGATCGGCTTGTATCGCTTCCGCACCAAGCAGAAAGATGCGTCGAAAAAGTCAAGAACGGTAACGGTTCGTTGCAAACAACGGTTTCCATCCGGAACGCAGACCCGTTTCCGCGTCCGAATGACCGATGATTCCCGCGCAATCGTTCTCCCCTGTTCGGAGTTTTTCAGTATGACGTTTGCCCCCACCCGCTCGGCGGGTGGGGGCTGTTTCGCACTTCGTACTCAACTGTCTAAAGGAAAACACAAAAGGACGGTGTACAGTATTGTGCACCGTCCTTTTGAATTGACTTTAACTTTTCGCCGTCCGCCTTCGATCCGTTTCGGCAATGCGAAACCACAGACGATTCGAAAATCTTATTTGCCGGCAGTCATCTTTGCGATCTCATCCGCAAAGTTTTCTTCTCTTTTTTGAATGCCCTCGCCTTTTTCAAAACGGTAGAAATCAACGATCGCGATCTTACCGCCAAGTTCTTTTGCGGTTGCTTCGACATACTTACCGACCTTCATATCCTCGTCCTTGACGTAAGTCATATCGAGGAGACAGTTGTTATCGTAGAACTTGGAAATACGCCCCTCCACCATTTTCGCTTTGATGGCATCTGGTTTCTTTGCATTCGCGGGATCGTTTGCGATCTGTGCCAAAAGAATGTTCTTTTCTTCCTCGATCACAGAAGCCGGAACCTGTTCTCTGTTCAAATACGGAGTCGGATATGCACCGATCTGAAGCGCAATGTTCTTTGCAAAAGCGGTAAATTCCGCGTGGTCGGCAACGTCCGTATCAAACTTGGCAACAACGCCGATCGAACCGTTGCCGTGAATATACGTGCTGGTAATGCCCTCTACCAATGCGAAACGGCGAACCGTCAATTTTTCACCGATCTTGAAGATCATCTCCTTGATCTTGCCTTCCACATCCAATTCATCATCGAATTTGCATGTCATCAAAGCTTCCACATTAGCGGGCTTTTGTGCAATGATGATATGAAGCAGATCGCCGACAAACGCCTTGAAAGTTTCGTTCTTGGCAACAAAGTCGGTCTCGGAGTTTACCTCGATCATTGCGGTGTAATTACCGTCTTTCAAAATTTCAACAACACCGTCTGCGGCAATTCTGGATGCCATTTTGGACTCTGCCTTCAATTCACCCTTCTCGCGAAGAATTTTAATGGCAGCTTCCACATCGCCGTCCGCTTCCACAAGTGCTTTTTTACATTCCATCATACCGATACCGGTTTTTGCGCGGAGAGCCGCAACGTCTTTTGCTGTAATCGTAGCCATTTTTATCTCCTTTTCAAAATCCGAATTCGTAGATCACTCTGCGTCTGCAGCATCCTCGGCAGCAACATCCGCCGCATCTGCCTCGGCAGCATCCTCGGCAGTTTCACCCTGCTTACCCTCAATCACTGCATCTGCCAAAGCAGCGGAGATCAATTTGATCGCACGGATCGCGTCATCGTTACCGGGAATTACATAATCGGCATCGTCGGGATCGCAGTTGGTATCTACGATTGCAATCACGGGAATCCCTAACTTCTTTGCTTCCAAAACG
>CAYPIV010000067.1:0-5637 GCA_964410895.1 uncultured Ruminococcus sp.
GCAGTTGAATGGTCATATCCACTTCCGCCTTGTTTTCTTCGGTCTCTTCATCTGCGGGATGCAGGTACGAGATCGGGGGAAATACGTAGGTACGGGAAGGATCGGCATCGGTCTTTGGGGCAGGGGACGGAGAATTCGGAGCGGCGGAGGACGGCTGAGCTCCTTTCGGAGCCGTATTGGAAGCAGCCGCATCTTTTTTCGGCGGAAGCTTGGAAACCCCCTGTTTGGCTTCTAACTTTTCGAACTCTTCGCTGGTCAGACCGAAGTTCTTCAAATCGGACGTGTCCGCCGGGGAAGCGTTGACCGCTGCGTGCGGAGCGGCTTTTTTGACCGTTGCGGGGGGGGCGGGACGTACAGTAGCTTTCGCGGACGCAGGATCTTTTGCGATCGGCGCGGCTTTCCGTTCGGGAGTAGACGGTTCCCGAACCTCGCGTGCGGCAGTTGTCGCATCGCCGGTTTGCGCTGTTCCCGGGAGCGGCACTTCCGGCGGAAGCGTTGCATGTGGTTTTTGTTGCGGTGCGGTCTCATCATCCAAGTCCACAAATACATTCTTCAAATCGAAATTGCGCTCTTGCCGAGGAATCTTTCGAACCTGCTTAGCTTCGTTGCTCCGCGGAAAGATCGGGTCGATCGCCGTGTCGGTGTTTTGCGAAGAAGAAACGTGCGGGTGCACGACGTGGGAAACTGCGGTTTCGGCATGCGGCGTTTGCGGTGTTACGGGTTTGGGGGCGGAAACGGGAGCTTCCGCTTTCTTTTGAGAACCGGTCGATCCGACAGGCTCCGCAGTTCGAACCGTTTCGGGAGCGGGGGCGTTCGCCATGCGTGCATTGCGTGCTTCGGCGGCAAGCGTCCGCCGAATGTCGGCGGGAACGAACGGACGGGTCCCGTGGCTGGGATCCAACGTCGGCATCGGCATGGGAGCAAGGTCGCTTTCGGGGTCCGCATCTTCACTGTCGGCACGGTCGGATATCGGTTTCCGCGGCACAATGGGTTTGTCCGCGGAATGTTTTTTGGAAGTTGCGGGTTCGAATTCCGCCCGTTGTTCCATTTTTTCCGCCCGTTTGACTGCGCGGTTGATATAAAAACGGTTCCACAGCTTTTGCGGCGTCATACCGATGCAGTAAAAGGCGGATAAGCCGATGCAGATGAGCGATAGGATCACGGAACCGATGATGTTCAGATATTTTACCAACCAATGAGCAAATTTCCCGCCAATGACCCCGCCGCCTTTCATGGTAGCGCCGTAGTGCATGAGTTCCGATGCGGAAAAGTCGGTATTGGCGGAGATCAAATAAAACGTGTGGATCAACGCGGACAAAAAGATCAGGAGCAAAAGGGAAACGGTGATCTTGGAAACGGTCACACGGCTGTCAATGTATTTTTTCCAAAAAATGCCGAGATTCAGGATCAAAAACGGAAGCAACAGCACGGCAGGACCGAACAGACCGAGCAGGACGTAACTGACATAGTACCCAACAAGCCCCATCCAATGCTCCTCCGGCGTTTCGGAAAGTCGGTTCCCCGCATTGCAGAACAGATTCAGCAACAGTGTGATCCCGATAAAAACAGCGAAAAGGATCAAAAAATAGGGCATCACGCGGTGTGCGGGCTTGGAAGAGCGGAACATTCCGTCCGAGTTGCTTTTTTCCGCTTTCTCTTTCTCCGCAGTCCCCGATCTTTTTTTGGTGGAGGACGATTGAGGTGCGGTGGTCACGTGGACGGTATTGCGATCTCCTTTTGGGGCATTGCTCTTCTGACTTGCGGCAGTTCCGCCGGCTTTGGATCTTGCGGCGGTTGTTTTTGACGCGGAGCCGGCGGATTTCGGACGATCGGACCCTCCCTTGGTCTGCACGGCGGACGGTTCGGCGGCAGAGGGGGCGGATGCGGAAGGTTCGGAGGTTTCTTTCGGCGGAATTCCGAATTCGGAAAAAACGCTTCGGGTTTCCGAGCTTTTTTTGGGAGCCCGGCGATTTGCGGTGTTTTGGGACATTGCGTACGCTTCCTTTCCGTAAAAATCATAAGAATCAATCATTCAGAATGCTTTGCTTTCCGCCAAACTCGGATCTTACTTCGGCAAAAACGCAGCACAAAATATACCATAATACATTATAACATCTTTTTTTCGGAAATGCAAGTGCCGCAAACAAGTTTTTTTGATCTTGCAGCAGAAAACACTCCTGCGGTCCGTTGTCTCTTTTTTTGTCGGAGATCTTCGGAACGTTTCACGGATCCGATCTCTATTATTCTCAATAAAAAACCGAAAACGGAACTATTTTATCGACAAAACGATCGTTGGTAAAATAAAAATTCCAAAAAAAGAAAAAATGATTTCAAAATCTATTGACAAATCCGAAAAAGCGTAGTATAATGGTGGCGAACGAAACGGAATACAGAAAGGATCTTAAATTCTATGGCAACTCAAAAGAAAGCGACCAAACCGGCCGTGCCCGTAAAATTGGACGAAGAGGGAAAAAAGCAAGCCTTGGCAACGGCAATGTCACAGATCGAACGTGACTTCGGTGCCGGTTCCATTATGAAGCTTGGCGAGAATCACCAAATGGAAGTGCAGGCAATTCATACCGGATCGCTTTCCTTGGACTTTGCGTTGGGGATCGGCGGTGTACCGCGCGGGCGGATCGTGGAGATCTTCGGTCCGGAATCCTCCGGTAAAACAACGGTGGCGCTCCATATTCTTGCCGAGGTGCAAAAGATCGGCGGTACGGCAGCATTTATCGACGCGGAGCATGCTTTGGATCCGGTGTATGCCAAAGCACTCGGTGTCAACATCAACGATCTTTTGGTCTCTCAGCCGGATTGCGGTGAGGACGCTTTGGAGATCTGTGAAGCGCTGGCACGCTCCGGCGCGGTGGATGCCATCGTGATCGATTCGGTTGCGGCTTTGGTGCCGCGTCAGGAGATCGAGGGCGATATGGGGCAGTCCATGGTCGGCGCGCAGGCGAGAATGATGTCACAGGCAATGCGGAAACTTTCGGGTGTCATTTCCAAAAGTAATTGCGTTGTGGTGTTCATCAACCAGATCCGTGAAAAGGTCGGTGTGCTGTACGGCAATCCGGAGCCCACTCCCGGCGGCCGTGCATTGAAGTTTTTTGCTTCGGTTCGGATCGATGTCCGCAAAACCGATCAATTGAAAGACGGCAACGACATTTACGGCAACCACGTAAAATGTAAGATCGTCAAAAACAAAGTGGCTCCGCCGTTCCGGGTAGCGGAATTTGATATTCTGTACGGAAAGGGAATTTCGTCCTCCGGAGAGGTCTTGGATTTTGCCATTCTGCTGGATATTATCCAAAAAAGCGGTTCTTGGTTCTCCTACAATGGAGAGCGCATCGGACAGGGAAAGGAAAATATTCGAAAGTTGATCGAAAGTAGACCGGAATTGATGCGGGAGATCGAAGAAAAAGTTCGTGCCGCGATGAGCGAAACTGCGGGAATGAATTCCATTGAACCCGAGTTTGAATTGGAAGAGGAAGACGATTTTGATCTCCGTCTTGCCGATGAGGGAGCGGATGGAAACGAATGATACAACGCTTGGCATGCCGGAAGAAACGCATTCCGTTCAGATCGCGTTGAGTCGTTTTCGTGCTCGGAACGACGGTGCGGACATCGAGGTGACCGTTTTGCTGCAAAGCGGGGGACATCGGGAAGAAAAATGCCTGACCGTTTCCGCCGAGCAATATTACGATCTGAAACTGTGCAAAGGGGTAATTTCGCAGGCGGCTTATGAACGCTTGGAAGAAGCCGCACTGTTTTACCGCGCCCTGCAAAGCGGTGAGAGACTTCTTGCGTACAGTGCCAACACCGAGCGCATGTTGCGGCAAAAATTGATGCGAAAAGGATTTTCCGCGGACTTGTCCCGCCGTGTTTCCGAGCAGTTGTGCGCTGACGGACTTTTGAACGAGAAAAAAGATCTGGAACACGAGGTAGAAAAATGTTTGCGAAAACTATGGGGCAGCCGCAGGATCTCCGCTTACCTGTATTCAAAGGGCTTTTCGGAAGAATCGACAAGTTTACTTCCGGAATTGCTGCAAACGGTAGATTTTTCGAGCCGATGTGCAAAACTGATCCGAAAGCGATACGGCGGAATCAGCGAAAACGCGGAGGAACGGCAACGGATGTTCGCGGGACTGATGCGATACGGGTATTCCGCATCGGAAATCAAAGAAGCCGTTCGTCGGGTATCCTCCGATCCGCAGGCGATCACGGACCGAGAATGATCGTTTCAAAAGGGAACTTCGGTGTTTTTTCGCATGGAACGGGTTCAAAATTTCCGCACAGACCGTTTTAACGTGTTTTTTGACTGTCGGGAGATCGAATCTGCTTTTCGCAGAGAGGATTTGTTCCTTTGAACGCCGAGGCTATCGGCTGTATCCGAGGCATTCGGAAAATCGGAATCTCAATGATCGGGACCGTAAGCTTTTCTCGCTTGCGGTCCCGATCTTTGATTTCCGAACATCCCTTGTGAGGATCCGAAAACACTTTCGTTGTGCGGAAGATTTCACCGCTTACGGATCCGTTGCAGTGATTGACTCAAAAACGGTTGTCGCGCTCCGATCCCGACCGGAACGGGAGGGCACGAAAACGGTAGAGCAAGCAACGCAACCGCAAGTTCGGTCCTTGCCACGCTCCGAGGATTCTCGCAAGCAGATCGGATTTAACGGTGCGGTCCGATCCGATTGTTGCCGTACCTTGCGGAAGCTCCCAAGGAGGATTCGATCCGTAAGAGCCGATTATATTTCGCGACTCGCTCACTGCGGCATGGGGCTCCCGCTTTGATATAGGGGGCGTTGAGAGCGACTGCCAGATCTGCTAAGGTGGTATCCTCCGTTTCACCGCTTCTGTGGGACGGAATAAATCCGTACCCGGCGTTGCGTGCCCGTTGGATGACATGGAGCGTTTCCGTCAGCGTTCCGATCTGGTTGGGCTTGATCAATATGCAATTTGCCGCTTTTTGACGAATTCCGTCCGCAAGCCGTTTTTCATTGGTAACAAACAGATCGTCGCCGACCAAAAGGACCGATCCGCCCATTTCTTCCGTCAGTATTCTCCAACCGTCAAAATCTCTTTGATCCAAGCCGTCCTCCAAAGAAAAGATCGGATATTTTTTTGCCAACGTTTTCCAATATGCGATCAGCTCCTGCCGTTCGAATACGATCCCGCGTTTCGGAGTGCGGTATTTTTCGCTTTCGTCATACCATTCGCTTGCCGCACAATCCAAAGCGATCTTGACGCGGTCGGTGTCATATCCGCCGCTTTCGATCGCACGGCTGATCAATTCCAAGGCTTCTTCGTCTGAGTTTAAATTCGGTGCGAAACCGCCCTCATCGCCGACGGTCGAGGAATACCCTTCGTTTTTCAGAATCTGTCCCAACGTGTGATAGATCTCGCTTCCGATGCGCAATGCTTCTGCGAAAGAATCCGCACCGATCGGAGCGATCATAAATTCTTGGATCTCCACATTGTTGGAAGCATGCGCACCGCCGTTCAAAATATTCATCATCGGGATCGGAAGCGAATCCGCATTGATCCCTCCGAGATAGCGATACAGCGGGAGACGGTACCAATTGGCGGCGGCACGTGCACAGGCAAGGGATACGGCAAGGATCGCATTCGCACCGA
>CAYPIV010000068.1:0-5620 GCA_964410895.1 uncultured Ruminococcus sp.
CGGAAATGCGTTCTCGCGAAGAGATCTATTTTGAAAATTATTCGAAGATGATCAACATCGAAGCATTGACGATGATCGGGATGGCATCCCGCGATTATATTCCCGCCATCGAGGAGTATATTGCAAAACTTGCGGACACTGCGGCAAAAAAAGCGGCGGTTTGTCCTACGGTGCCTTGTATGGTGGAAAAAGATCTGATCCGCCGCCTTTCCGCGTTGAGTTACGAAGCGTATGCGGCAACAGAGGATCTGAAACAAGCCGAAGCGAGTGCCGCAACCGTAACGGATTTCAAAAAACAAGCGGAATGCTACTGCCATTCGGTGATCCCCGTGATGCAACGTCTGCGGAATGCCGTGGACCAAGCCGAAATGCTGACGGCTGCCTCTTATTGGCCGGTTCCGACCTACGGAGACATGATGTTCCGAGTGTGATGTCCGGCAGAAAAGCCGATCGCGTTCGATCATGAAACAGAAAGCAGCGGGTGCGTGACATTTTTTGTCACGCACCCGCTGCTTTCTCAGACTTGGAAAAAACCGAGCACGGTGAAAAAAGAACCGCCGTTACGAATGTGTTTTTTGACGTTCTTTGCAAATTCGGTTTCACAGGGGAACCGTTTCAAACTGTATCTCGTGGCATCCCACGCAAACACATATCGCAAAATGGCATCGTCTTGTTCGCTTTCCACGGCTGTGAAGCGAGATTGAAATGCCAAAATGTTGCTGTCCGGGCGCAGAAGCGTTTTGAGGGTAGGATCCAACATCCAAGAATGGCAGGTAAAGCAACGGTAAGCAAAGTTCGGAAAATAGCGGGCAAAAAATTCTTTTGCCTGTGCAATGGACGCATCGCATTCCGTCGGCGTTACGGCACTGCCCTCCGGGATATGGATCTCCAAAACGGGATCCCCTTTGCGGGTGTTTGCCTCCGGAATGTCCCGTTCGGCACTTCCCATACAGAATTGCAGTCTGCCGATCCGGAAGAGCGTTCCGCTCAGATGCCGTTTTAACCAAGAAAGCTCGCCGAGAAACAGTCCTTGACGCAACCCGCTCCAAGTGTTGGTCCAAATCACGAGGTCCGAAAGAGTGGCATACAGAATCTCTTTCGGGATCCGATGTTCTTCATAAAAGCGTTCGGTCTGTTCACACAGGTAAAGTGCCTGAAGCAGATTTCGCTTACCGTCATCGGTTTCGTACACGGGGGAGGAAAGGGTGATGGCATCCGAAACGGGGATCTGCCTGCACGCAAGTTGAAATTCCTCATCGTAGATCTTCGGAAATTGCAAAGCGCGATACCATTTTTGAATGACATTTGAAACCTGCTCGCTTGTGCAGGACCATGCATTTGCTTGATCCGTGGTGGGCTTTAAGTGTTGGGTTTTGGTATCGGATCTTCCGAGAAACCGCATGAGGTTTTGCTCGTACAACCGTTGGCGGTTTTCACCGGATACGCCCAAAAGGTCCAAGATCTCACGGTCGGTCTCTAACCACCCTCCGGTCCATTCCGGGCGGTAGCAGTGCGCCGAGGAATCGGTGCCGAAAAGAATGTTGTTTCCAACGTCATATCCCAGTGTATACAATTTTGTCAGCAATTCGCGGCGGTAGATCTCTGGCGTTCCCGGCGTGATGTCAAAAAACATTTCCGCACGGTCCGAACGTACGGTCCCCGCATTCATAAATTTTCCGTAAAGTGCAATACATTCATCGATCCAAGGCCAAGAGCAGTGCCCCATGGAGAACCGCAGTCCCGGGATGTCCAACAAGGCTTCCCAATTTAAGGGGCGATTGTAAGCGGAGGACACTTGTCCGTCCCACAGGATCCCGGAATGAAAAATGACGGGTTTTCCGAGATCGGCAATTTTTTGAAGAACTGCCAAGCATTGCGGTTCGTAAACATAAAAATCCGTGCAAATGATTTTAAAAGCGCAGATGCCGGCATCGGCGGCTTTTTGGATATGTTCGAAAATATTCTCTTCGTACGGATGGATCCAAAGGACCGGAAACAGGCGATCTTCATATCCCCGCGTCCATGCGAGAACTTCCTCAAGTCTGGCATCAAAATTCGTTCCGAGCTGTTGATTTGCCCGCTTGGGCCAATTGGAAAACACACAGCCGCCGAAGACGCCCGCTGTTTCCATCTCGGAAAGCAGTTGTTTCGGATTCGGCGTTTCCCGAAATGCATGAATATGCATGTCAAAGATTTTCATAGGAGACATTCCGTCCTTTTTCGGTATATTTTGTTTGAGGATCCCATCAATGCAACGGGAATTTTTCAGAGGGGCGAACCGTATTCAGTATACTAAAATCGTGAGAGAATGTCAAGCGTTTTTTCGAAAAGAACCGCTCTGAGAAAGAGAAAAACATTTTTTTGAAAAAAAGCGATTTTCTATTGCATTTTACAAATAAAAATGATATGATAGGGGTACACAGAAAATCGTTGAAAGCGAGGATGTTGTTATGAAATTAAGCGTGTTGGCTAATTTGTACGGCGCAAAAACTTTGGAAGAAACATTGCAAATTTTAACTTCTCTCGGCGTGCACACCGTGGAACTCGGTGCGGGCGGATATCCCGGAAAGGCACATTGCAATCCTGCCGAGCTGTTGGCGGACAGTGCCAAATATGACGCATTTATCAAGCTCCTGCAAAAATACGATGTTACCGTGTGTGCGCTTGCCGCACACGGGAACGCGTTGCATCCCGATGCAAAGATCGCAAAACAGTTTGACGCCGATTTTCGCAACGCGGTATTGCTTGCCGAAAAAATGGGGGTTGACACCGTGATCACGTTTTCCGGTTGCCCCGGGGACTCCGAAACGTCCCAATATCCCAACTGGGTGACCTGCCCTTGGCCGGAAGATTTTTTGACCATTTTGGATTGGCAGTGGAATCAGAAATTGATCCCCTATTGGAAAGAAGCAGGGGCATTCGCATTGGAACACCACGTTCCGCACATTGCTTTTGAGATGCATCCCGGCTTTTGCGTATACAATCCGGAAACTTTGTTGAAGCTGCGTGCGGCGGTCGGCGATGTGATCGGCGCAAACTTCGATCCGTCTCACTTGATCTGGCAGGGGATCGATCCGGTTGCGGCGATCCGCGCATTGGCGGGAGCGATCTATCATGTACATGCAAAAGATACCAAGGTAGATCCGTATAACACCGCAAGAAACGGAGTTTTGGATACCAAGCATTACGGTGATGAATTGAACCGTTCTTGGATCTTCCGCACCGTTGGGTACGGAAACGGCGAGAACTATTGGCGGGATTTGGTATCCAATCTTCGTTTGTGCGGTTACGATCGCGTATTGTCGATCGAACACGAGGACAGTTTGATGAGCATCGACGAAGGCTTGCGGAAGGCGGTTCGCTTTTTGCAAAATGTGATCATTGACGAGCCAAAACCCGGTACGATGTCTTGGGCGTGAGTCGGATGATGCAACTTTCGTTTGATCAGATCCGGCACATTACCGTGGGATCGGTAAAAACCGTGCAGACCGAAAGCGGTATCTCCTTTTCCAAATGTACCGATCGGCAAATTGCTGCATTTTACCGGTTAAGAGAGTCACTTGGAAAAAATGCCGAGGCAACCACGGGTGTGCGGTTGGATTTTGAAACCGATTCCAAACAAATGGAGTTGGAACTTTCACGCGGAGCACGGGTCGAAATTTGTCTGAACGGAGTTTTGCGGTATTGGTTCGATTGCAATGCGCTTCGCAAGGAGAAAAAAACAATTTCCGTTCCCTTGGATTCCGTGTTCGGCGAGCCGAGAGCGGTCACACGCGTGACGATCTATTTGCCGTCTCACGGTGAGGGCGGAGTTCTGCGCTTTTTGCGATTGGATGACGGTGCGATGGTCCGACGTCCGAAATACCGATGCCGTTTGCTGTTTATCGGAGATTCGATCACACAAGGATGGAATTCCGGTTGGGACTGCATGTCCTTTGCAAACAGCATTTCCCGCTTTTTGGATGCGGAAAGTGTAGTTCAGGGGGTGGGCGGAGCGTTTTATGCGGAAACCACATTCGATGAGGAACTCCCCTTTGTGCCGGATGTTGTTTTGATCGCGTACGGAACGAATGATTTTTATTTCTTTTCCTCGCTTGAGGAACTTCGCGAACATTGTGCGGCTTATTTGAAATGCGTCAGATCCGTATATGCGGAAAAAGGAATTCCCGTTTTTGTATTGCTTCCCATTTGGCGTGCCGATCGGTTCGGCGATTCTGCTGTCGGCAATTTTGTCGCGGTACGGCAATTGTACGCGGAAGAAGCGCGCAAACGAGGGTTACATGTGATCGATACCGCCGATTTTGTCCCGCCGATGTCGGACTTCTTTGCAGATCAAGTTCTGCATCCGAATGCGGTCGGGTTCGGATGGTACACGCAGGGAATTCTGAAAGAATTGTTGCCGCATTTGGAACAGCATTCGTAAGTACGGTAATGAGGCGGTTTTCCAAAAATCAAATGCGAACCCCAATCTGAAATCGAATAAAATGAGATCCGATGGAAAGTCCCCTTGACGCGGCAAAGAAACAAAGCCGGTCAAGGGGACTTTTGTGCGCGATCCGGAGAACGCGTTTTCATTTTGAAAAATGGGATTAAACGGGTTTTGCGGGATCGATCGGGAACGAAAGTCGGTTCTTTCCCGCATGCAGGGAAACCGTTTGATCTCCGTATCGAAACAGTGCGGGTTGGTCATTCGGCAGATCTACGGTAAAATGTACGGTCTGCTCTTCTTTTTGATAGGACAGAGAAACAATTCCGCTCGGTAAGGTTCGATGTCCCGTTAAAGAACGGATCTGGCGGATCAATACGGGAGAGATCAGCAATTTTTGGTATCCGGCACTGTCCGACGGTTGCCGAATGCCCAACAGATAATCATAAAAATAAGCTGTGACGGCACCGAACATCGGATGGTTGTGGGAGCGCTCTCCGGTTTCGGAATCCGGTAAGTATTCCCAAAGTGTGGTTCCCCCTCTTCGTTTGATCTCGGTAAAGGAGTGGACGGTATCGGCAAGAAGCAGATCCATGGCAAGCTGTCCGTCGCCGTGTTCAAACAGTACCCGCGTCAATACGTCCGTTCCGAAAATTCCCGTGTCCAAGCAGCCGCGTGCGCGGTATTTCGATACGATCTTTTCGTAGGTGCGTTCATCGCCGATCCCCATATCCAAGGCAAAGGCGTCTGCGGCTTGCAATCCACCGAAGAAAGTTCCTTCATACCGGTTGAAATAAGCGTTCTGCGTGACGTTGCGGCGAAGCTCGATTCTTTCTTGCAACAGGGGAAGATCGGCTTCTTTTTCGATCAGTTTTGCAATCTCCATTCCGTGGAAAAGGGCTTTGACGTAAAAATAATTGTGTATGAAAGGTGCGGGAAGGATCACTTCTTCCGGCGGGCACCACTCTCCGAGGAACGTGCTCGGAGAGTTCGGATCCCACTGCGGGATCCCGTTTTTAGAAATGCTTTCCATAAAATCAAAATAACGCAGCATGGCGGGATAACATTCTTCCAAAACCGAACGGTCTCCGTATTGCAGATAATGTCGGTACGGAACTTCTACGACCGCACATCCCCATCCACCGGGACCGCCGCCGGCACAAATGTACGGAGCGGTATTTTGAATGTTGCCGG
>CAYPIV010000069.1:0-5530 GCA_964410895.1 uncultured Ruminococcus sp.
ACCTTTCCCTTCATTTTGTCTCTGATCGCAGCAAGCTCTGCCAATGATTTCATAGCCTTTTATCCTTTCCTTCATTCATTTGTATCAGTTTTATAAATGATAATTCTTTCTTTCGTACTGTTCTCGCAAGAATTCCGAGATCCAATGCAACACCTCCGGAGTGTTCGCGGGGATCTGTTTTCCAAGCGTTTGCCTGATCCGACACAGGTCCAATTCGGCAAGCAAAAAGCCGTTTTGCAGATGCCGAAACCGATAATCCACGTGGGGGCTTCCTTGGATCAGCGTCGTAAGCGTTGCGACAATATCTCCCAGCGGTGCGCAATCAATGTGCGTCGGCAGAAAAATTGCCCTTACTTCGGTTCCGTGTACGGTCGCGGATTCGGAAACAGACCGCGAAACGACCGTAAACGAGCCGCCTGTCCGTTCTGCCGCACTTTTCATCAAAGGAATTCCCATGCCGACCTTACGCGACACCCGCGACGTACAAAACGGATCCGTCACGGAACGCAAAAAGTCGGAGCACATACCGCAACCGTTATCGGAAACGATCACTTGCAATGCGGACGGGGTCTCATCCAAAAAGATCCGGACCCGATCGGCACCTGCCCGAACGGAATTTACGGCAATATCCAAGATGTGCAAAGAAATTTCTTGCATCGTTGCTCCTTTCCGCAGACGGTCCGGTACGCAGACTTCGGTCGGCGTCCGTCGGCATCAACGAAGCGGCGGTTGCAAAAGCGCCGATAACCGTACGGCAAGTTCGTATGCCGCATCGTTCCCTCTGAGGATGTTGATCCCCTTTTCCCGCGCCGTTTCGATCACCGAACGTTGCGGCAAAACGCCTTCCGCCAAAAGGATCGCGGAAACATTCGTCAGCGCGGCGACCGCAACGGTATTGATGCCGGGCAGGATCGTGATCCAAACCGAATTCTCGGCTGCATGTCCCATAACACGGCTCAAAAGATCGCCGATGTAGACGGTATTGCATTCTCTTTCGCCGTTTGGCATTGAAAGCGGTTCCAGAGACAGGATCCGCGACAGTTCCGAAACAGTCATCTCGGTCTCCTCCCCGATCGGTACGAATCTTCGAATGTCCCGGAAGATTCGCGGGACACTTTTATATGCTGTTGAAAACGATCAAAAAATGAAATTACCGATATTTTGCCAAAATGGTGTCCACATCGTCCACCGTCAGTTTTCCGTATACTTCACCGTTTACGGTCAACACCGGAGCCAAGCCGCATGCGCCGATGCAACGGGTCGCTTCAATGGAATACTTTCCGTCCGGAGAGGTACTTCCGATCGGAACATTCAATTTCTGCGAAATTGCCTCAATAATATCGCCGGAGCCCTTTACATAGCAAGCGGTTCCCAAGCAGACCGCGATCGCATATTGCCCGTCGGGATTGAGCTTGAACTGTGCATAGAAAGAAACGATACCGAAAATTTCTTCCAAGGAAACACCGGTCTTTTCGGCGATGATCGTTTGCACTTCGATCGGCAAATATCCGTAGATCTCCTGCGCTTCCTGCAAGATTGGCATCATCGCGCCGCGCTGCCCTGCATGTTTTTCGATCACTGCCAGCAGCCGTTCTTCCTGCTCTTTGGTTCCGTGAAAATCGACCGTAGTCAATTTCTTTTTCATAAGACAAAAACCTCCTCATTTTTTAATCGTTTTGAAACCGCTCTGTTTGCGTTTGACTTTAAGAATTCCAAAAAGGTACAACAAAAGAACCGTCTCTTACGCACGGATATCTTATTATACTATATTCCTTTCGAAAAATCTACACTTTTTTGATTATTTTTTTGAATTCGGCTCTGTTTTTTCGCATTTTCTGACATTTTGACCAATACTTGTCCCAAATAAGACAATGTTGCTTCAACAATTAAAAATAATTTCGAACATTCTTCTTTCCGTCAGAAAATGTGACAATTTTTTTGCCCCCTCGGCGCTATACTATCATTGAATACGGATGTTGCAAAACAGAAAGGAAAAATAATTATGCTATGCGAACTGTGTAAGAAAAGAACTTCGACCGTTTTTTACAACGAGGACAGAAACGGAAAAAATCGGTTTTGCTCGTTGTGCGGCGAATGCGCTTCCAAACTGCGGGAAAAAGGAGAGCTGCGGGAGATCACCTCCATGATCGACAGCTTTGCGGATCCTTTTTCGATTCTGCCCGGCGAAACGCTGCCCGGCGGTTTCGGCTTTTTGACGGAAACTGTCGAAAAACGTGACAAAACCTGTCCTGATTGCGGCATTTCCGCGTCGGATATCGAAAGACACGGAAACGTTGGCTGTCCGACCTGCTATACGGTATTCCAGGTGGAGCTAAGCGCTTATATCCGCACCATGCACGGCAGATCCGTACATACGGGAACCGTCCCCGCCCGTCACTTGGAGCGGCAAGTTCGTGTGCAGCAATTGAAACAAAAAAGATCGGCACTGCGAGATGCCGTTCAAAAAGAAAATTACGAATGTGCCGCCGCTTTGCGGGACGAGATCCGCTCCTTGGAAGCGGAAACCGGGAAGGAGCGTTGAGGTCCATGGCTTGGTATCACACGATCGGCGCCTCTGCCGACACGGTCATCAGTACCCGCGTTCGCTTGGCACGAAATCTGATCGGACATAAATTTCCCGCTCGCATGGACACTGCCGAAGCCAACGAATTGATCGAGCAATTCTCTCCCTGTATGGAGCGTTCGGGAATGCGAAAGATTCATTTTTCGGAGATCTCCGCAGTGATGGCAACTTCCTATGCGGAACGGCACTATATTGACCCCGCATTTATCGGAAGTGAACTTCCGCGTGCCCTTTTTTTGCAGGAATCGGACGGGATCGCCGTGACGGTCGGTGCGGAAGATCATTTGCGGATCCGATGCGTTCTTCCCGGGCTTGCTTTGACCGAGGCTTATCGGGCAGTTTTTGAAACGGAACATCGATTGGATTCCGAATTTGATTTTGCATATGAGGAAACGCTCGGCTATTTGACACAGTCCCCCGCGGATCTCGGTACGGGAATGCGCGTCACTGCCCTGCTCTTTCTTCCCGCTTTAACAAAGAAACGGTGTATGAATGCGCTTGCAGAGCAATTGACACAGTCCGGATTTTCCGTTCTCGGAATGTTCGGAGAAGGCATCGGCGGAACGGGAGCTTTGTATCAGATCTCCAATCGGATCACTCTCGGGATCTCCGAAAACGAGATCCTGCAACGATTCCACCGCACGATCGTGCAAATCAGCGAATTCGAACGAACCATGCGGCAAACCATCATTGAAGAAGCAAAGGACGTTCTCATGGATCAAGTTCAACGAAGTGTGGGGATCTTGAAACACGCACATCTGCTGTCGGTCCGCGAACTGATCCGCTTCTCCTCAGACGTTCGATTCGGGATCTCCATGGGGTGGATCTCGGATCTTTCCTATGAGCAACTGAACACACTTTTGACGGAAACTATGCCCGCCACCCTGACACTGTCCGCTGAAAATCAACCGCGCTCCGAAACGGCACGTGACAAATTGCGTGCGGAACGCGTCCGATCGATTTTCATTCCCGCCGCATCCTGACGACAAGCCGAACGGATCTTACAGGAGGAAACAAATGCCTGCACACTTTACACAAAAAGCCAAAAACGTCCTTGCCCATGCGCTGAGAGAAGCACAGGAATTCGGACATACCTACGTTGGATCGGAGCACTTACTTTTGGGACTTTTAGAGGAAACCTCCGGAATCGCCGCGCATTATCTTGCGGAACGGGAAGTCGATCCCGAAGCGGTCCGCCGTACGGTTTTGAAGCTGACAGGCGCCGGGACACCTTCTCGTGTATCTGCCGCCGACATGACGCCGCGCGTCAAAAAAATCATCGAACTTGCTTTGTGCGAATCACAGCAAAGAGGACAGATCCTGATCGGAACCGAACATCTTCTGCTTTCTTTGCTTGGGGAACGGGACTGCGTAGCGGTACACATTTTGGAAGAATTGGGAGTTTCTACCGAAGATCTGCGGCAAAGTCTGATCGTGTTTCTCGGCAACTCCGCAACCGCCGCCGAATGCGAGAAGAAAAGTAACGATGTTCCTCTTCCCCAAAAAGGGAATGCTGACAACGGGATTCTGAAAAATTACGGAAGAGATCTGACAAAACTTGCGCGGGATCACCAATTGGATCCCATTATCGGACGCGAGCGCGAGACCGAGCGCGTGATCCATATCCTTTCCAGACGCACCAAAAACAATCCTTGCCTGATCGGAGAACCGGGGGTCGGAAAAACTGCCGTTGCAGAGGGGTTGGCACAGCGGATCGCAGCCGGCAATGTTCCGGACCCCTTGCGGGAAAAGTCGATCGTTGCCTTGGATCTGGCGTCAATGATCGCGGGGGCAAAATACCGCGGAGAATTCGAAGAGCGCCTGAAAAATGTGCTTTCGGAAATTCGAAAGCATCCGAGTATCATTCTTTTTATCGACGAGATCCACACCCTCATCGGAGCCGGCGCGGCAGAAGGGGCGATCGATGCCGCCAACATTATGAAACCGGCGCTCGCCAGAGGAGAACTGCAAGCGATCGGCGCCACCACCATTTCCGAATATCGAAAGCACATTGAAAAAGATCCCGCATTGGAGCGCCGTTTTCAAGCGGTTCCCGTCGGAGAACCCGGGAAAGAGGAAGCCGTTTTAATTTTAAAAGGACTGCGTGAAAAATACGAAGCGCATCACCGATTGAAGATCTCGGATGGTGCGATCGATGCCGCCGTGACGCTTTCATCCCGTTATATTCCGGACCGTTTTTTACCGGATAAAGCCATTGATCTGGTGGATGAAGCAGCCGCCGGACTTCGCATTCGCGCATACACTTCTCCGCCGGAATTGAGACATCTGGAGAACGAGCTGAATGCAGTCGGGAAAGCAAAAGAAGAGGCGATACGGGATCAACAATTTGAACATGCCGCGCAATTACGGGACCGCGAGCAATCGCTGAAGAAAGAATACGATCTGAAAAAAGCGGGATGGACCGTTGCAAGTGCATCTTCTTTGACGGTCACGGAAAACGAGGTTGCCGAAGTGGTGACACAATGGACCGGGATCCCGGTCCACCGTATATTGGAGGAAGAAAGTACCAAATTACTGCAATTGGAACAGTTGCTGCATAAGCGTATTGTGGGACAGGAAGAAGCGATCGCCGCCGTATCGCACGCGATACGGCGAAGCCGAATGGGACTAAAGAGCGCGCACCGCCCGGTCGGTTCTTTTATTTTCATCGGTCCTACGGGGATCGGAAAGACCGAACTTGCGAAAGCACTTTCCGAGGTACTGTTTGATGAGGAAAGTGCTTTGATCCGTTTGGATATGTCGGAATATATGGAAAAGCACAGTGTCTCCAAACTGATCGGGGCTCCGCCCGGATATATCGGTTTTGACGAGGGCGGGCAGCTGACCGAAAAGATCCGCCGCAAGCCGTATTCGGTCGTTCTGTTTGATGAAATCGAAAAAGCACATTCGGATATCTTTCATCTTCTTTTACAAATTTTGGAGGAC
>CAYPIV010000070.1:0-5527 GCA_964410895.1 uncultured Ruminococcus sp.
ACCTTGCAACCGAGTGTGTAGATTCCGAGAGAAAAAGCAGGGGACTGCATAAAGGCTCCTTTTTGAGATGGTTTTTCTTCATTGTAACACGAATGATTGAAAATGTAAATAAAAATGAGAAAAAAAGAATGTCGAATTTGAAAATAATACTTGAAAATAAGGCACTTTCGGTGTATAATGTTGTGGAATAGAGAAGATTACAGAAAAAGGAGCATGACAATGAGTGAGTTGCACATTGTAAATCATCCCTTGATTACGCACAAGCTTTCCATTATGCGCAACAAGAAGACCGGTTCGAAAGATTTTCGCGAAATGCTGAATGAGATTGCAATGTTAATGGGATACGAATTGACCAGAGACCTTCCGCTTGAGGATATCTCGATCGAAACTCCCGTGACCAAAATGAAAGCAAAAATGATCTCCGGTAAAAAGCTTGCAATCGTTCCGATCTTGCGTGCGGGGCTCGGTATGGTCGACGGACTGTTGGACTTGATCCCGGTTGCAAAGGTCGGACACATCGGTCTTTACCGGGATCCCGAAACGCATCTGCCCGTGGAATATTATTGCAAACTTCCGCCGGATATTCACAATCGGATCGTTATTTTGGTGGATCCCATGTTGGCGACCGGCGGTTCCGCCGTGGACGCTTTGAATATTCTGAAAAAGAAAGGTTGTTGCCACATTCGGTTTATGTGCTTGGTAGCGGCACCCGAGGGGGTCAAAAAAGTGCAGGAAGCCCATCCCGATGTGGATATTTACACGGCGTCTTTGGATGAAGGACTCAATGAGCATGCGTACATCGTTCCGGGGTTGGGAGATGCAGGCGACCGGATCTTCGGTACGCTGTGATGCACGTTGAAATCGAATCGATATCGTTAAAAGGAGAACGGGGAATCTGACAAAGTTTCCCCGTTATACTGTTTCCATATGAAAGTGATTACCGTTCGCCGTAACGACGCGGGACAACGTTTAGACAAGTTCTTGACCAAAGCCGTTCAAGGACTTCCCGCGTCTTTGATGTATAAATACATTCGAACCAAAAAGATCAAGGTCAACCGCGCACGCACGCAGCAAAACTATATGCTTTGCGAGGGGGACGAGATTCAACTGTTCATTCGGGATGAATTTTTTCAATCTCCCGAGGAGGATGTCGGTGCTTTGTTCCGAATGGCTCCGAAACTCAATATCGTATATGAGGATGAAAATATCCTGTTGCTGAACAAGCGACCGGGAGTGCTGGTGCATGAAGACACCGCCGCCGCGGAGAATACGCTTTTGATGCATATGCAGGCATATTTGGCGCAAAAGGGAGAGTATGATCCGCAAAACGAACAATCGTTTGCTCCCGCTCTTTGCAATCGTATCGACCGAAATACCGGGGGCATTGTCATTGCCGCCAAAAATGCGGATGCTTTGCGGGAAATGAACGCCAAGATCCGCGAAGATCAGGTACGCAAGTTTTATCTTTGTGCGGTACACGGAGTGCCGAAACGGCAGTCTGCAACCTTACACGGTTGGTTGCGAAAAAACGCAGCGGAAAATCGGGTAGATATTTCGGATACCCAACGTCCCGGTTTCAAAGAGATCATCACAAAGTACCGCGTGCTGACGCAAAAAAACGGAAACGCATTGTTGGAAGTGGAGCTGGTAACGGGACGTACCCACCAGATCCGTGCCCATTTGGCGCATATCGGGCATCCTTTGCTGGGAGACGGAAAATACGGTGTCAACCGTGCGGATCGCGCCGATGGGTATAAATATCAGGCATTGTACGCCTATCGGTTGCAGTTTCGGTTTTCGGATCGCGCCGGTGTTTTGGGATATTTGCAGGATCGGACATTCGCTTTGCCGAAACGGGAAATCTGGTTTTTGAAGGATTTTGATTATGAATGATACGGTCAATGCGGTCGTTCGGAGTTCCGGACCGACTTCGGACGGAAAACGGTCTTTCTTAAGAGCACATCGAAGTTTATGGGGAATGCTGGCAGGCGCCGTTTTGACGGGCTTTACGGTTATCTTCCCGCAGATCGGTATTTTGCAGTGGGTCTCGATGGTTCCGATCTTTTTTTGCTTTTTTTCTGTGTCGGATGCTCCGGAAACCTCTTGCCGACGTGCTTACGTTTACGGTTTCTTTACGGTTTTGGCATATGATTTGGTAATCTACCATTGGTTTTTATGCATGTATCCGTTGGATTTTGCGGGACTTACCGAACAGGAATCCGCCATCGTCGTCGTGCTCGGTTGGGTGGGGCTGTCTTTGTTGCAAGCACTTCCCGGCGGAGTGATGTTTCTTCTGTATCATCGGTTGAATCGGTTGGGCGTTTTTGAAACGGTTCCCGCATTGCGGCCGATGCTCCTTCCCGTTTGTTGGGTCATTTTGGAATGGCTCTCCACCCTCGGTTGGACGGGAGTGCCGATGGGGAGACTGTGCTTGGGGCAGATCCGCTGTTTGCCGATCTTGCAAAGCGCTTCGCTGTTCGGTTCGTATTTCGTCAGTTTTTTGTTGCTTTCGGTCAATGCACTGTTGGCGTACGCGCTGTTTCGAAAGCCCGTGCGGGTATTGTGTGCGTCTCTTGCCGCGGGGATCCTTGTTTCTTCGGCTCTCTTCGGGATTCTGCGCATGAAAACTTTGCAAGACCGAACGGCGGAAACCACCGTTACGGTTGCGGTCCTGCAAGGAAACGTCAGTATTTACGATTCCCGAAACGGCAACAGCTATCAGGAGATCAAAAAGGTCTACGCCGATCTGACTCGGCAGGCGGCGGCAGACGGTGCGGAGATCGTCATTTGGCCGGAGACAACCCTACCGTACGATCTTTCCGAATATTCCGATCTGCGGTATTTCGTTTCCAACTTGGCAAAGAACTGCCGTGTTTCGATCTTGCTCGGAGCGTTGGATTCGGATTCGGAGGGGAACGAATACAATGCGCTGTATTTTGTACAGGCGGACGGGACGTTCCGTTCCGAGACATACCGCAAGCGAAAGTTGGTACCGTTTGGGGAGTATGTTCCCATGCGAGAGCTTTTTGAGACTCTTGTGCCGCCGTTGGCGGAGCTGATGGCGGCGGGGTCGGATCTGACCGCAGGTGAGGAAGCCACCGTATTTGAAACCGAATACGGTGCGGTCGGCGCGTTGATCTGTTACGATTCGATCTACGAGAATTTGGCACGGGAAACCTCGGCGGCAGGTGCGGATTGGATCGCGATCGCAAGTAACGATGCGTGGTTCCGAAATTCCGCCGCCGTGGATCTGCATGAAGCGCAGGCACAGCTTCGCGCGATCGAAAACGGAAAATGGATCGTCAGTGCCGTGAACACAGGGGTTTCTTCCGTGATCTCTTCCGACGGCAGGGTTTTGGAACGTATCGGAAAAGATACCGACGGCTATGCGATCGCCTATGTCTCGGCTTCCTCCGAACAGACGCTTTTTACGAAGATCGGAAACGGATTCGTCGGTATCTGTATCGCGGCATTGGCAGCTGTTTGCGGGTTCGGCGTTTTTTTGCGGATCCGAACGGGCAAAAAACGCTGTGGGGAAGATTGCCGACAGGACAGCTCCAATCGGAATGGCTCCGCAGACCAAACCGTTTGACCGATGCACAAAAGGCAGGGATCTTGTCCCTGCCTTTTGCGTATTGTGACGGTATTTTTGATTTTGCGACTGCTTTGTGATCCTTTTTTGAATTTTTTATAAAATCCGCAAAAGATCGTTGACAACGCAAAAAAACTGTGCTACAATCGTGACGTTGGAGAAAAGCGGGACATCACCGCGCGGCGATATTGCACTTGCGCGGCAGGACATCGGAACAAGACGTCGGTAAACCTTGCGGATCTTGGTCTGCGGGGAGCTATCAGGAAGGCAAACGGGCAATTCTCGGTCTGCCTTCCTCTTTTTTTAGACAAATATCTAACGGTGTTAGAGATTCTTCGCTTGATCACGAAAAAATACAGTCGGAAAGGAGTTTCGAATGGCAACGGAAGAACAAATAACATTTTTATTCGATCGCTTCGAACAGATCCGTCCGGGATTGCGGCTTCAACAATTGGAAGAAAGAAATGTGGGAAGCGGAGCGGTTCTGAGATATCTGTATGAAGTCAATGCAACGGCAACGGCAGGGAGCATCAGCGAATTCATGAATGTCAGCACCGCAAGAATGGCGGTGTTGCTGAAAAGAATGGAATCGCTGGGATGGATCCGAAAAAGCAGTCAAGCCGATGATGCGCGTGTAACGGTGGTCAGTTTGACGCCCGCGGGTGAGGAGCGGATACGGCACATGCGACAAGAACTTCGGACCGCTTTGGGACGTGTGATCGACCGAGTCGGCATGGAAAAATTGATCCTGTTTTTGGAGATCGCCGAGGAGATCCGAGCGGCGGTGCCCCCGCCCGAAGATCCCTATTGAAAGCACGGATCTTGCGAAGATCCGTTTCATCGTTCGCAAAGAAAAACAAAACGATCGTAACATCGGAAAGGAGATCTGTTACAAATGATCAAAATATTCAAGCATTTTCAAAAACGGGAGCTTTTGCTTGCGCTGATCGCGGTTGCTTTTATCGTGGTATCCGTATGGATGGAAATGACCATGCCGGAATATATGTCGGAGATCACGGTGCTGATCCAGACGCCGGGCAGCAAAATGTCCGAAATTTTGACCGCAGGTGCCAAAATGCTTTTGTACGCACTCGGGGCTTTGGTGGCGACCGCAGCCACTTCCGTTTGCTCCGCAAAACTTGCGGCGGGGCTCGGCGCCACGTTGCGAAGCCGAATGTTTCACAAAGTGCAGGCATTCTCCATGGAGGAGATCGGACGGTTTTCCACCGCAAGTTTGATCACCCGTTCCACAAACGACATTACGCAAATTCAAATGTTGATCATTATGGGATTGCAAATGTTGATCCGTGCGCCGATCATGGCAATTTGGGCGATCTGCAAGATCGCCGGAAAATCATGGGAGTGGACGCTCTCCACCGGGATCGCGGTCCTCGTGCTGTTATTCCTTGTGGGACTGTGCGTTTCCATCGCATTACCGAAATTTAAAAAGATGCAGGTCTTGACCGATAATTTGAACCGGATCACCCGAGAAAATCTAACGGGTCTTTCGGTTGTTCGCGCATATAACGCGGAGTCGTATCAAGAAGAAAAATTCGAGATCGCGAACAAGAAAATGACGGATACCAACCTGTTTGCGCAGCGTACATTGGCATTTTTGATGCCGAGCATTCAGCTGATCATGAGCGGTCTTTCGCTTGCGATCTATTGGATCGGCGCAGTGATCATCAATCAGGCGCACATGGCACGGAAGATCACGCTCTTTTCGGAAATGATGGTCTTTTCTTCCTATGCCATGCAAGTGGTGATGTCCTTTATGATGTTGGTCATGATCTTTATGATCTTGCCGCGTGCGTTGGTTTCCGCCAAACGGATCAACGAGGTCCTTGACACCGAGCCGAGCATTCATGACGGCGATCGGACCGAGGGAATGGAGGGAGTACGCGGCGAGGTGGAATTTCGAAACGTCTCTTTTCG
>CAYPIV010000071.1:0-5522 GCA_964410895.1 uncultured Ruminococcus sp.
TTTTTCTGTTTGTTGCGATCTACGGGTTGGTGCAGTGCAGTACCAAGGAAAACGGAGATATTACGGTCACTTTTTCGGGCGGATATTCGATGAATGCTTCTCAAAAAAGTATGCTGGTCAATGCTTTGAGCGGGCTGGTTCCGAAAGACGGGAAAGACGGAGAGACGGTAACGGTATTGGTACCGGAATATCCTGTGTTTTCCGATGAAGAGATCCGAGCGCTGTTTACGGACGAAGAAGGTAATTTTTCGGCGGTCGCTTATGAAAACATGCGGCAGCAGTGCGTGCAGAACCGAAATGATTTCGGTGATTACGTTATGACGGGAGATTGCAGCGTTTATTTGGTGCGCGAATCCGTTTATCGGGAGCAAAATTTGGCTTCCTTGGCAGTCCCTCTGAGCGATTATTTTCAAACCGCACCGACCGGTGCGGTTGATGACTATGCGGTTCGATTGGGGGATACGGCGTTTTACCAATACTACGAAGCGCTTCACTTTTTGCCCGCCGACACCTTGATCGTGCTGACCAAACCGTACATCTACGGTTCCAGCAGTCAAAAAAGTTATTACGAACAGTCCGAGGCACTGTTTTTGGCAATTTTGAATTTTCAAATGCCGCAATCCTGATCTGTTATTAAAAAGCACGCGAAGATCGAATTCGATCTTCGCGTGCTTTCTTCGAATGGGGGCGACGGATCTTGGCAAACATGCCGTTGCTTTTCTTCGGATCGCGCAGGGGACGGAAAAAAAGATCGAGCGGATATCTGACGGCGATCTCAGTTGTCTTTTTGCGTATCTTCAAACAGTTTCATTTGCGATTCCCGATCGGTTGGCGCATGGTAAGCCATTCCGAGATGTTCATATGCCATGCGGGTCACGCAGCGTCCGCGCGGGGTACGGTTCAAAAACCCGATCTGCATCAAATACGGTTCGTACATGTCTTCCAATGTGACCGATTCCTCCCCGACGGTAGCCGCCAAAGTTTCCAACCCGACAGGACCGCCGTCATAATAGCGAATAATGGTTTCCAGCATCCTGCGGTCCACCACGTCCAAACCGAGCTCATCGATCTCCAATTTATTCAGCGCATAGTTGGCAATATCGGAGTCGATCTTTCCATCGCCGATCACCTGTGCAAAATCGCGGACCCGTTTCAAAAGGCGGTTGGCAATTCGAGGGGTTCCGCGGGATCTGCTCGCAATTTCAATGGCACCGTCGTCCGAGATCTCCATGTTCAAGATTCCGGCATTGCGGCGAACGATGGTTGCAAGTTCTTCCGAGGTATACAATTCCAATTTCAGAATGACGCCGAAGCGATCGCGCAAGGGGGTGGTCATTTGTCCCGCACGCGTCGTGGCACCGATCAGGGTGAAATGCGGAAGGTCGATTCGAATACTGCGTGCCGAGGGACCCTTTCCGATGATGATATCCAAAGCAAAATCTTCCATTGCCGGGTAAAGGATCTCTTCCACGGTTTTGGAGAGACGGTGGATCTCATCGATGAAGAGAACGTCCCCTTCGTTTAAGTTGGTCAAGATCGCCGCAAGATCGCCCTGTTTTTCAATGGCGGGACCGGAGGTAATGCGGATATTAACCCCCATTTCGGCGGCGATAATGTTGGAAAGCGTTGTTTTGCCGAGTCCGGGAGGACCGTAGAGCAGAACGTGATCCAATGCATCCTGTCTGGATTTTGCGGCTTCGATATAGATCTTCAGATTTTCTTTGACTTTTTCCTGTCCGATATATTCGCTTAAGGACTTGGGACGCAGAGAAAGCTCCACGTCGGAATCCTGTGCGGTATAGGAAGTGCTCATAATGCGGTTTTCAAAATCAAACTCGTTTTGTTCCGTATCCATGATTCATTCGAACGCTCCTTTCCGGTTCAAATTTCAGTATTTCATCAGTTTTTTTAATGCGGTTCGAATGATCTCCTCCAATTCGAGGTTCATATCCATGTCTTTCAACCCGTTCAAAGCTTCCGAGCGGGAATACCCGAGTACCATGAGGGCATCGATCGCTTCGCTTTGCTTAGAGCGCGAAGCCGTTCCGACGGAATTGTCGACTTCCGAAGTGGGATCCGCTTCCATCAGATCGGATGCGGCATTTTTCATCAGCTTGTCTTTTAATTCCAATACGATCCTTGCGGCTGTCTTCGGTCCGACACCGCTTGCTTTCGCAATGGTCTTTTTATCATCGGTACAAACGGCAAGCGCAAATTTTTCCGGCGTTAAGAGGGAAAGAACGGACAGAGCCGCTTTGGGGCCGATCCCCGAGACCGAGATCAACAGTTTGAAAGAAGATAACTCGCTTTCGGTGGCAAATCCGAACAATTCGATCCCATCCTCACGAACCGATAAATGGGTGAACAGTTTTGCCGTCGGTTCTTTGGAGGACCTGATCGCGGCAAGGGCGTCGTAGGTCGTTCCGCTGACGGTCAGTTTATAGCCGACTCCGCCAACGTCGATCACGGCGATCGCGTTTTCCAAATGGGTCAATTTTCCGTTGAGATAATAAAACATAACAGTCAAACCTCCTTTTACGGCAGGGGATCTTCCGGCGGATCCGCTGACGGAATGGTTTCGGCAGACCGAGATCCCTTATCGGCTTCCGCTTTCGGTTGCTTAGGTTCGGTGCTTTCGGAACCGGTTTTGATTTCTTCCGTACCGCTTTCGACAGAAGGATCCCGATGGAGGAAATCGGTGGGCAGATCATGATCGGCATCTTGCGGTTGTTCCGCTTCCTCCGCGGTATTTTTCGTGCCGTCAAGCGGGGACCTCGAATCGGATTGCAATGCGGGAATGCCGACGATTCCGCAAAGTTTGCGGTTCTTTTTCAACTTCTTTTCAAAAATCACGATCAAAAGGAACAGTACGATGAAAAACGCGGAAACGGAAAGTCCGATCGAGTGTGTGTTCGGGCGGTAGAGGATCTCTACCGTGTGCGTTTCACCGACGGCACCGTCGATATAGAAAGAAACAAGCGAACCGAATGCTTTGGTCGTTTCCGTTTCCACACCGTCTACATAAACTTTCCATCCCTTGTCAAATGCCAACGTTGTCAGAACCAACTCGTTGGTCTCGGATGCCGTGAACGTGCCGTAAAAAGAATCTTCCGTGTAGTGGTCAATGATCAGTTGATCATCGGCAAGGCGGGAAAATACTTCTTGAAATACATCCCAATCAATGTAGTAAAACATGTCTTGATCGGTCATTTGATACATATCGTTTCCCGTTAAGGTCAAACGCAATTCCAATTCGGAATCCTGCTTGCGGTTTCCGAGCGATATGATGCGTGTGGTCTCTCCGCTGTAAAAATTCCCCTGACTGATCGGTGCTTTTCCGTCTACCAAAAGGGAGAGCTTGACTTCGCGCGGATAATCGGAAGGCATATAGAAATACAGCTCACCGTCCGTAGGCATTGTAATGGTGTAGCTGACATACCCGACGGAATCGGCATCCTTTTTCTTATACGCATAATGGTTGGAGGTATAATTTTTACTGATGTTGTTGTTATAAGAGGTTTCCGTGATCCGAATGGGGACAAAGACCTGCACGGTTTCTGTTTCTCCGAGCATTGCCGTGATCATGGCGTTCAACCGTTCAAACGGACTGTCGTATTCGTCAATATATTCGGAATGGTTGATAGTTTCATCAATGTCAAGCCACGTGTTCAACTTGTTTTTTACGGCAGACAGCAGATCCGCAATGGCATCGGAATCCTCCGAATCGTCCTTTCCGGTATCCGGTTCCACATTGGTGTATCCCATGCGGAAATTCAACACGTTTTTGCTGACGCCGTAGGCGATGGACAACGCATACGGATTTTGGTATACGATATAGTTCTCATCTTCTACGTAGGAATCGTCTTCGTTTTGCAATTTTGTGTAATAATTGTCGTAAACGGAGGTCTTGCTTTGTTTTGTGACAATGTATTTCAAACCCAAAAGGGAATCGTTGACCGGGGTTCCGCCGAGGTATCTCGACCAATGCGAAGAGGAAGCATATCCCATTTTTTCCAGCAGTTGAATGGTTTCTTTGTTCAAGGTAGAGGTGGAGCCGGAAAGTCCGCGAATGTCCAGCGCCATATTGTCGTTGGTGGTTCGCGAAAAGGTCTTTTCCATGCGGTAGAAAGACGAATCCGATTCCTGTACTTGCTCAACGATCGGACGAACATCGTTTAAAAAGTCGTTATAAGAGCTGTACGTGGAGTAGACAACGTCTTGGTCCAAGGCGTTCATATTCCAAAAGCCGTTTAAAAAAGCCTCAATGGAGATCGCGGCAACCAAAACCACGCAAACCACGTTTTTATCGATACTTTTTTTGTAAACAGCCAAAACGGAGAGATACACGAACAGCATCAACACAGTAAACCAAATGCAGGTCATATCGTCCGGATCCACGTAGGCGCCGTCGGAATATTTTTGCAAAATAACGCAAAGCAATCCGATAAAAGCGGCTGCACAAGCGATCGGTCTCAACGGTACGGCTTCCATATCTTCCAAAGTGCGGCAGGCAACGGTGCACAGCAAAAAGCAGAGCATAAAGCTGTAACGGTAGTTCAGCCAATTCGGATTTTGAAATCCGTGCCAGATCAGATCGGGAATGTTAAACGAAAAACTTGCCACCAAGATCAGAATGAATGCGCCGGTGAAGATCCGTTGGCGAACGGAAAACCGATCGGACAGAAAATAGACCGGCAACAACAGCAAGGTCAGCAATCCGCAATACACAAACGGGTATCCTTCCGGACGTACGGTATCGAAAGACCCGGGCAAAAACTTATAAAGCAATTCCAAAAAGTCAAATTTTACATTCAATTCCCAGCTGGGATCGGAAAAGGTCGTTTTTCCGAAATTCAATGCGTAGTAGGCACTCAAAAGGATCACCATTGCCATGCCGACGGCGATCACGGAGTAGCCTGCCATGCGCGCCAACGATTTTAAAAAGTGCTTTTGTTCTCCGAAGGGATTGTTTCGGTTGGATTCGTTGTGGGAAAAATAAAAGTAAAAGAAATAGAGCGCACAGTAGATACAGACCATGTATCCGATATAAAAATTGCTGAATAAGGTCAACGCGAGAAAACAGGTATACAGTTTATATTTGCCGTGCAAGATCAAAGATTCGATTCCCAGCGTGATCAACGGAAGCCACATCATAGCATCGATCCACATGGTATTGTGTTGCTGGACCACCGCATAGCTGCTCAGCGCATAAAGCGTTGCAAAGATCACGGTCGAGAACGGGTTGTGCTTGGAGGAAGCGCTCTTATGCATGTAGAATCCGAAGCTTCCGCCGCAGATCGCCGTTTTCAGCAAAAACAAAAACAACAGGGCTTCCAGCATACAATCTTGCGGGAAAAGGCAGGTCAGATAAGAAAGCGGGCTTGCCAAATAGTAGGCGTAAATGCCGAGAAACTCTCCCCCGAGTGCGCGGGAGAACGAATACAGCAGGCTAGCGTCTCCGCGGACGAAACTGCGCAGTGCTTCGAAAAAGTAAACATATTGGGCATTCAGATCCAATACCA
>CAYPIV010000072.1:0-5457 GCA_964410895.1 uncultured Ruminococcus sp.
TCGGATTTGAATCGCATCAAATGCATGGATACGGATATCAAATTTGGGGTGCTCCGCGCGGATGCTATGCGATGATCGGAATGGGCGGGCAGTTCGCTTTTTGCGATCCGTTGCACGATCTGATCGTTATTATCACCTCCGACAACCAAGGGAGCGGAGTTTTTCAGGATCAGATCTACGAGGCGCTGTACCACAATATTCTCGATAAAATGAGTGTTGACGGGGCTTCCCGTGCGGAGGATCCTGCGGCATGGGAAACGTTGCGGGCATTTACCGATTCCCAAAAGCTCTTTTTCGTGGACGGAAATACCGAAAGCGATTTTTCCGAGAAGATCCACGGAAAACATTTTGTTTGCTCGGAAAATCCGATGGGCATTCGTTGGTTTGAACTGACCTTTGAAGAAAACGAGGGCGTTTTCACTTATGAAAATGCGCAAGGGAAAAAAAGCATGCGCTTTGGCTTCGGTCATAATGTGTTTGATCGGTTCCCGCAGGAGGGATATTCCGGCATGATTGCCACCTATCCGGAGCCCGGCAATTATTACGATGCCGCTTTCAGTGCCGATTGGACCGAACCGCAAAAGTTGCGCGTTCGTGTGCAGATCATCGATCGGTATTTCGGCAATTTGGCAATGGTATTCGGATTTCGTGATGCGGAAACGGTCAGCGTGCTTATGGTAAAGCAAGCGGAAGCGTTTTTAAACGAATATCGCGGATATATGAATGCTAAGGCAATACCGATGGGATCATCCGATCGGTAACGATCTCTTTTTTCATCAAACAGCACCGTGCGTTCGGGATCCCGAACGCACGGTGCTGTTTGATCGTAAAACGGGAACGGACGCATCTTACATGCGTCCGTTCTCACTGATTTTTATTTGTCGGAGGTGACCTTGGTCACTGCCGTGATATGGGTGTTGATGCCGTTGTACCAATAAACAAAGCCCTCGATGTCTACGAGATCGCCCGCTTGCAGGTCTGCAAATGCCTTGTAGACTTCGGTCTCCGTATCGGTGAGGTAATACTCCACGTAGAAAGTGTATTCCTTGTCGTTCAGGCTGACTTTGACTTCGATGTCGTCACCGCCGTCGTTCTTATAGCTGATGGAAACGATGGTCAAGCCCTTGAAAGCAGCCAGCTGATTTTGATATTGGATCATGTCATCGGTGCCGAGTTTATCGGTGAGGTCTTTGGCTTCGGCAACGTAGGTGCCGTCCAAGATTTCAAAAGTAGCGTCGATGATCTCAATTTCACCTGACCACTCGGATTTGTAGCCGGTGACCAAAATGCGGGTACCGACGGTCAAAGCATTGTACTCGTCTTGGGTGCAGGGCATGTTGTAGAGGAAATAAGCACCGTCAAGGTCTGCAGTGTAGAACGTAGCAACACCATGACCGTCTTTTTCATACCAAGATTGCTTTGCCTGAATGTAAGTATCTACAATGACTTCGGCATCCATCTCTGCCGCAATGTATTCCGCATACGTCATAGCGGAGGGATGTTTTACAAGGGACTTTTTCACTGCCGTGATATGGGTATTGATCCCGTTGTACCAATAAACAAAGCCCTCAATGTCTACGAGATCGCCTGCTTGCAGGTCTGCAAACGCCTTGTAAACTTCGGTCTCCGCATCGGTGAGGTAATACTCCACGTAGAAAGTGTATTCCTTGTCGTTCAGGCTGACTTTGACTTCGATGTCGTCACCGCCGTCGTTCTTATAGCTGATGGAAACGATGGTCAAGCCCTTGAAAGCAGCCAGCTGATTTTGATATTGGATCATGTCATCGGTGCCGAGTTTATCGGTGAGGTCTTTGGCTTCGGCAACGTAGGTGCCGTCCAAGATTTCAAAAGTAGCGTCGATGATCTCAATTTCACCTGACCACTCGGATTTGTAGCCGGTGACCAAAATGCGGGTACCGACGGTCAAAGCATTGTACTCGTCTTGGGTGCAGGGCATGTTGTAGAGGAAATAAGCACCGTCAAGGTCTGCAGTGTAGAACGTAGCAACACCATGACCGTCTTTTTCATACCAAGATTGCTTTGCCTGAATGTAAGTATCTACAATGACTTCGGCATCCATCTCTGCCGCAACGTATTCCTCATACGTCATAGCGGAGGGATGTTTGGGAGAATCCGGAGTGACATTCGGTTCGGTCGTGGGGGTTTCCGTGGTGTTGCTTGCAGTCGTGCCTGTGGTCGAACTCGGGTTTTCTTGCGGGTTGTTGGTACAACCGCTGAGAATGCAAACAAGTGCCAAGGTCAAGAGCAGAAACGTACTTGCGATTTTTTTCATGTTCATCTCTTCCTTATTTTTGTTTTAGTCCGCGCAGGAATCTCCTTGCTTAAACTTAATCAATATTATATACGAAATTGAAAAAAAGTCAAGTTTTTTTTGGCTTTTTCGGTGGCAAATTCGCTTTTTCGTTTCAAAGCACAGAAATGAGGGCAAAAAAAGCGAAAATACATGTCAGTTTGATGAAAAGGAAAAGATCCCCCTCGAACCGTTTTTGAGGAGCGGTTCGAGGGGGAAAACTTGTTATTTGGATCTTCCGTGGCGGATCCGTTCGGTCAAAACGTAGATCCCGATGCCGATCCAAGCCAGCGCAATTCCGCAAAGTAAGGCAACGGATGCTTTCGGAAGCGCGTCGAATTCCAATCTGACGTCCGAATCGACTGCAACTTGATCCAAGCGGTACAAAGCGGAAACATCGGTGTACAATTGTTCCAAATAGGCATCGTCGACCGTTTTTTTGCGTCGAACGGCTTTGGTAACGTTTTCGATCAGCTGTCCTGCCGCATTGCGCAGGGAAGCGGATCCGTTAAATACCGGCGTTACAAAGGTATCGTCAGTGTGATCCAGCAACAGCTTTGTCGCTTGCAATTTTACGGAATAGTATTCGGTCCCGTTTTCGCCTTCCCGCGCCAAATAGTCGGTATAGACGGGGTTTTGCTGCGCTTTGGAAGTGACGGGAACGTATCCCTCCGTTTTGGCATAGGAGATCTGCACGTCATCGGTCAGCAAAAACTGAGCAAACAGCCAAGAAGCGAGAACCACTTGCGGATCCTCGTTGTTGAATACGCAGACGGAAGGTCCTTGCGAGATCATCTGCGGATTTTCGGTATCGTATTGCGGGATCTCCATGACAACGGTTTCAAAATCCACGAGCGCTTCTTCGCTGATATCGATCAACGGTGCGTCCGGTCCCATCCACGTGGAGCCTGCGGTAGAGTCGATCGCAAAAATGCATTGACCCGCATTGAGAAAATTGGCGGGATAGCTGGATATTTTAAACGTGGAAAACGCACCCACGGAAACCGCGTCCGCAATGTCGGTCAAAATTTCTTTGGTGGTATCGTTCCAAATCTCAATCTCGCCGGAAACCTTGGAATACCCGGCGTTTTTTTGTTTCAGCATTTGGATCATCATATTGTCGGTGGACTTGTACAAAAACGGGATCATTACCTTTTGCCCGTTGACAACATAGGTTCCATCACTGTTTTTGGCGGTGGCGGCAGCCGAAACTTCCCAAACGAAATCCCACGTCAGCGTTTCCGGCAAGGTGAAACCGAGGGCTTCCACATAGGTCTTATTGACATAACACACTTCGGTGGAACGCATGAACGGGAGCGCGTATGTGGTTCCGTTGATCCTGCATTCGGATAAAAATTTGGGAATCAGTTCGGTTTGATCCGGGGAATCAAATCGAACATCGCTTCCGCCGAACCCGAATTTTGCGTCCGACATCAGATCATCCAGCGGAACGACCACGTTTTCACCGGTCAGATACGTTGCGATATGGTCGGGATAGGTAATGCAAACGTTCGGCATGGTATCGGTGGCAATATTGGTGATCACATCGTTGTAAATGTCACCGTAATCGGAATAGGATTTGAGGTGTACCGTAACGGAGGGATAGTAAGATTCGAATGCTTCAATTGCTTGTTTGTAGATGTTTTTTTGCGCTTCGTTGGAGTCGTTTTTTGCCCAAAAGGTGATCTCGATCGGTCTGCTTTCGTCCAATGCATCGGGAAGCGTAAAGGAGGCACGATCGATCTTTCCGTGACATGCGGAAAGTACGGTCATCAAACAGGCAATCGCAATCAGAAATGCTCCCGCTTTGATCCTTTTTTTCATCCTTTTGTTCCTCCTTGCGCAACACCCGCCATGATCTTTTTCCGAAATACCAAAAACAGTACGATCAGCGGCAGGGAGATGATGACCACAGCCGCCATCATGGCGGGAATGTTATCGCGGCCCAATCCGCTTTCCCGAATGTTTTGAATGCCGTTGGATACCAAATAATAAGCTTCATCATCCGTGATCAAACGCGGCCATACGTAAGCATTCCAACATTCGATCATTTTTAAAATGGTAACTGTGATGACCGTGGGTTTGCAAATGGGAAGGACGACCCGAAACAGGTATTTGAGATCGGAAGTACCGTCCACTTTGGCTGCCAAATACAGCTCATCCGGAACTTGCGAAAAATTTTCCCGCAACAAATAGATGTAAAAAACGGAAGTGATCGACGGAAGGATCAGCCCGGTAAACGTGTTGCGCAGATCCAAATTGGTAATGGTGACAAAGTTGGTGATGATGACCAATTCGTTGGGGATCATCATCAAGGAAAGAAACAGGGTAAAGGCAAGCTGCTTGCCTTTGAACGAAATGCGGGCAAATCCGAATGCCGCCAATACCGTAACTGCCAGCATCAAAACGGTGGTCAAAAGCGTAAAGAGGAGCGTGTTGATCAAATAGGTTGCCAGCGGAGTTTCGGTAAAGACCGTGACGTAGTGTTCGAATGTAGGGGACTGTGCATAAAATTTCGGAATATATTCGCTGTTGTATTCGGCATAGCTTTTCACCGAGGTCAACAGCATCCAAAAGAACGGAAACAAGACCAACAGTCCCCATACGGTCAGAAGCGAATAAGTTGCTCCGAGCCGGATCCCGTTTGGAATGCGCGAATTTCGGCGGGGTACAGAATGCTTGGTTTGCATGATCGGTTGTTCCTCCTCAGTAGTGAACGTGCTTTTTGCTGACCAACAGGTTGATGCACGTAACGGTCAGGATGATGACAAACAGTAGGATCGCCGCTGCCGACGCATACGAAGGATACCCTCCGCCGTCGCTGTAAAGCATGTCGTAAATATACCCGACTACGGTGTTCATTTCGGCAACGTTTAACTTGGTCCCGAAAATGGCAACGGCATCGCTGTACGCCTTAAAAGCTCCGATAAATCCCGTAACGACTAAGTAAAAGATCATCGGGGAGATCATCGGAAGCGTGATCTTCGTAAACATTCGCCACTTTCCGGTTCCGTCGATGCGGGCGGCATTGTAGTAATCCTGTTTGACCGAAGCAAGTGCCCCTGTTAAAATTAAGATTTTAAAGGGGAGAACGGTCCAAACGGTGTAAAAACACAGCACGAACATTTTTGCCGCATACGGTCCTT
>CAYPIV010000073.1:0-5448 GCA_964410895.1 uncultured Ruminococcus sp.
CCAACCGATCGGCCATGCAAGCCAAATGCCTGTGGAAGCAAACGGGACAGACAAAATTTTTGCAAGGACGACGCGGAGGATCAAGTCTGTAAAAGTTGCTGCCATAAACTGTTTCATCTTGCCCGCTCCGCGAAGCACTCCGTCCGATACGAGCTTAAGCGATACCACAAAATAGAACGGAGAAAGAATACGCAAGAACGTGATCCCCGTCCCAAGTGCCGCTTCGCTCGGCGTGTCAAGGAAAGCGTAAACAAGGTATTTACCGGCAAATAAATACAAGAGTACCAGCGGAATACAGATGGTCCACACCAACTTTACACCGGCTCGGAAGCCTTCCTTGACTCTTTCGGGTTTCTTTGCACCGAGATTTTGAGCCGTGAAATTGGAAATGCCGTTTCCGAGCGTGGTCAGTGAAGTGATCACAAGGTTATTCAGCTTTACCGAAGCCGCATATCCCGCCATAACACCCGAACCGAATCCGTTGATCATTCCTTGGATCATGATATTTCCAACCGAAATAAAGCTTTGTTGCAAAATACTCGGTATTGCTATGGCGGATATCTCTTTCAAAAGCGACCACGAGAACACGGGGATCTTCCCCTCGGTTTGGATCTTTACAAAGCGTTTGAACACAAAAAGCAACGCAAGAACACAACTGAACCCCTGACAGATAAAGGTTGCCCACGCTACCCCCGCGACTCCCATATCAAAAGCGGTTACAAACAGAATATCCATAACGATATTTGCCGTTGACGAACAGGCAAGAAACAGAAACGGTGTTTTGGAATCGCCGAGTGCGGAAAAAATTCCCGTTGCCACGTTATAAAAAAGCACAAACGGCAAGCCCCAAATATAAATTTCGAGATAGAGCCACGAATCTGCGAATACATTTTCCGGCGTATGGATCAGATGCAGAAGCGGCTGACCGAAGATCTGCCCTGCAACCATCAATACGGCACAAAGAATACCGCTTGCGATCAAGGTAGTATAGACGGCAGTTTTCAGGTCCTTATACTGCTTGGCACCGAACAATCGGGAAACGATGACCGAACAGCCGATATTGCAACCAAAGCCGAAAGCAATAAATATCAGTGTAATTTCATAACTGTTACCGACCGCCGCGAGGGCATCCTCACCGACGAATTTTCCGGCAACGAAGCTATCGGCAATATTGTAAAGCTGTTGAAAAAGAATACTTCCAAACAACGGTAAGCAAAATTTACGCAATACCGTTGACGGGTTTCCGATCGTCAGATCCTGATTCATTTTTTTGTTTCCCCCATTCTTCTTTCCGAGGATGATTCGTTCTTTTGGAAAATTGATTTTTTATACACGGTTTCGATGGGAGGTTCCGTTTTCGAAAGACAAGTAAACCCGACACTTTCAAAAAAGTTCTCCGTACTCTCGCCGCATCTTTTACAAAATCAATGCTTGACAAACGATCTCATAACGATTATAATACGACTGTGGATATATGTAAACTGTATATTTGAAATATTGCCTATATCATTTTCATATGGGAGGAAAGTATGAACATCAGTTATGATTATTATCGGATATTTTGCTATGTAGCTAAATACGGCAGTTTTACGCAGGCAGCGAATATGCTTTTGAACAGCCAACCGAATATTACCCGCGCGATGAGGACCTTGGAATCCGAGCTTGGATGCACGTTGTTTGTGCGAACGAACAAGGGGGTAACTTTGACTCCCGAAGGTCAGACATTGTATTCTCATCTTTCTTTGGCTTTCGAACAGATACAAAAAGGGGAGGAAGAAATATCGGCAAACAAAGGACTGCAAAAAGGGATCGTATCCATCGGTGCAACGGAAATATCACTCAGATGCTTTCTGTTACCGATCTTGAACGACTACCGTAAGAAATATCCGGGGGTCCGTATCAAGATATCCAATTTATCAACGCCGCAGGCGCTTTCGGCACTACAAAACGGGCTTGTGGATTTTGCCGTAGTTACAACGCCGATGAAAAAAAGCCATGATCTTCACGAAGTTCCGGTAAAAGAATTTCGAGAAGTTGCCATCTGCGGAGAAGAATTGCAAAGTCAATTCGGAGATCAGAGTTTGGAATGGAGCGAATTGGTGCAATACTCTATCGTATCTTTGGAAAAGGGACGATCCACATATGATTTTTACGCCGCACTGTTCGCCGATCACGGCGTGCCGTTTTCTCCCGATATTGAGGCTGCGACATCGGATCAAATCATACCGATCGTAAAAAACGGGCTCGGGATCGGGTTCGTTCCGGAACAATTTTTACATGACGAGCCAAACGGGGTCTATCAATTGCAGTTGAGAGAACAGATTCCGACAAGAGCGATCTGCGTGGTTGCCAAAAAGGGACGCTCATCAAGCCTTGCGGCAAGAGAGTTACGAAAGATGATGACGCAAATGTCATAAAATCATTGCCAAACGTGTTTACAACTGTCTTTTGAACGTTATTTCACATTTTGAAAAAATCCGAAATCCCGATATTTTTATTGAGGGATTGTATACATCGATTGTTAATGATAGAACAGTCGCCAAAAAACTGTTACGGCAGGTTTGGAAGAAGCATTGAAACAAGAACGACAGGGGAGATTGCATCTCCTCTGTCGTTCTTGTTTGTCACCGCAGGCTTTTCACGAATGAAAATTATCAGTCATCCTCAGGTCCACTGACGATGTCATAGTAACTGCCGGAAGTGATCTTATACACAATGGCATAGAAAACACCGAACGCCGCAAAACAACCCACGGTTACTGCAATGTTCAGCATCAAATTGTCGAAAGCAAACAGCTTCAAAATTTTTGAAAGGCAGGGGAAAGCAAAACCGAGGTGCAGCCCAGCCATTGCCAGTGGCAGGAAGAATACCGTCAGCATTTGGGAATTGATGCTCTTTCGGATGTCTTTCTTTGTCATACCCACTTTTTGCATGATCTCAAATCGACTTTGATCTTCATATCCTTCCGAAATCTGCTTGTAGTAAATGATGAGCACCGCTGCTATCAAGAATACGACACTGAGCATCATTCCAAGGAAAAAGAGACTTCCGTACACCTCATAGGCGCCAAAGCGTTCTTCTTCCCGACTTTCCAGATAGAACGTATTCCATGGATGATCGTCATCCGCATGTTCCGCAATTGCTTTTAGCAGTGCATCTTTCACGGAAATTTCTTCCTCGGCGGTAGAGCAATCGAAGCCCAATAGCCATTTATAGTTCAACACAGAGTATCCGTAGCTGTTTTGAATGTTTGCAACAGGTTCGACAAATGCCGCAACATCGGGCACAACAAGATAGACATAGGGTACGACCATTGCCACATTCGCACCGTCCTCTTGGAATACAGCCAGTCGTTCTTTTACGATGTAGGTTTCGCCGTATTCCATGGTAAAGGTTTCCCACGGAAGCGCAAGACGATCACTGTAAAGCAAGCACTCGTCACTTTCCAACGTTTTGTCCTCGCCCATCATGTTGTTGTAATCGGCAAGCGGCAGGATGCAAAGATACCCCACTTTATCATAGTGAACCATGTCTACATGGGTCGTTTCCACAATGATACCGTCATCCGTAAACTGACCGGCAGCTACGGCATACCGTGTACCGGTAAGATCCGTACCGCTTGGTGCATACTCGGCAATGATTTTTCTCTGAACATCCAAACTCTCATCGGAAATACCATCAAGATCTTCAAATGTGTAGGTTATATTGACCCCGCTCGGATAGCGGTTGTTGATGGAATCTTCCTCACCGAAGTAAAGGCTGGCAGTGGAGGACAGCATGACTAACACCATGGTAAGCAAAATGCAAATAGAGGCAAGACCGGCACCGTTTCGCTTCATACGGTATGCCATGGAGGATACGGAAACGAAGTGATTCGGCTTATAGTAATAGGTTTTGTTCTTTTGCAACAGCTTGCACAGCGCCACCGAACCGGAAATAAAGAGCAGATAGGTTGCGATGATGACCATAATGACTGCCACAAAGAAGATCAGTGACGCGGAAGTGGGGTCTTCAATGCTGACTGCCAAATAATAGGCATAACCGAGCAATCCCACGCTGACTGCCGCAAAGATCCAATTGCATTTCAGCTTCTTTTCTCCAACTCGGCTACTCTGCATCAGCTCCAAAGGCTTGGAGCGCCGAACCTTAATAAAGGAATTGAGGAGCAGTAGCACATAAATGCCCAGATAAATCAGTGCAGTTACGATCAGCGAGGTTACTCCGATGTGCAGGGTAAAGGAGATCTCTCCATCCAAAATATTCAACAGAATCAGCTCTGCCGCCTTGGAAAAAGTCATACCGCAGATCAGTCCTGCCGCAATCGACATTCCGGCGGTGTAGATGCTCTCCCAAAACATCAATCGACTGATATTCCGTTTGTCCATACCGAGAATGTTGTATAAACCGAACTCTCGATAGCGTTGCTTAATTAAAAATGAGTTGGTGTAAAACAGAAAGATCAGCGAGAAAATCGCAATTACAATACAACCGTAAGGGAGAATATCCATTAAAAAGGAACCGCCCTTGATATCCTGCAAATCCGGGGACTCCAACATGGACATCATAATGTAAAACATCATCACCATCACAGAACCGGTGAGAATGTAGGGAAAGTACATCCGCTTATTTTTACGGATGGCATCCCATGCCAATTTGGAATAAAAGCCTTTTTTCATTCTCTTACCCCTCCTGCTTGCAGCACGGTAAGGGTATCGGAGATCATCTGAAAGAGTTGCTCGTTGGTGTTATTTCCACGGTAGATCTGATGGAACACTTCGCCGTCTTTGATAAACAGCACACGGCTTGCGTGGCTTGCCGCCTTGACGGAGTGCGTTACCATCAAAATGGTCTGCCCGGTGGCATTGATCTTGGCAAACAGTCGAAGTAATTCATCGGTTGCCTTAGAATCAAGCGCTCCCGTCGGTTCGTCTGCCAAAATCAGTTTGGGGTTGGTGATGAGTGCTCTTGCAACTGCTGTCCTCTGTTTCTGCCCCCCCGATACCTCGTAAGGATACTTTTTCAACAGTTCCGTAATACCGAGTTGTGCGGCAATCGGCATTAAGCGTTCGAACATTTCCCCGTAACCTTTTCCCGCAAGGACGAGAGGAAGATAGATATTATCCTCCAAGGTAAAAGTATCCAGCAGGTTGAATTCTTGGAACACGAACCCTAAGTTGTCCCGACGGAATGCGGTGATCTGCGATTCCCTGATTTTCGAAAGATCGTTGCCATCCAAAATCACATTGCCGGATGTGGGCTGATCCAACGCTGCCAAAATATTAAGCAAAGTCGATTTGCCGGAACCGGATTCGCCCATGATAGCCACATACTCTCCCCGTTCCACTTCAAAGGACACATTTCTCAGTGCCTCCACCTTGTTACCACCGAAGCGGGTCGTGTAGATCTTCTGCACACCGCTTACTTTCAAAATACTCATAGTACAAAAAT
>CAYPIV010000074.1:0-3419 GCA_964410895.1 uncultured Ruminococcus sp.
TAGCCGAACACACGATTTCCAGTCGTGCGCCTTAGACCAGCTCAGCCATCTCTCCATGGAACTCGTTCATTATACCATATCCAATCGAATTTGTCAAGTACTTTTTCTGTTTTTTTTCACATTATCAAAAGATCCTCGAAAAAAGCACAACAAAAGAGCAGATCAAAACCGTTCAACGGGCTTCTGCCCACCTTATGCGTTGCTTTGCTCGATCTTGAAACCGTTCGGTCACGCAATCCGTTCCGACCGTTTGCAAAGAAAGATCTGTTTGGAATTCTTTTCTATGCGGAACCGATTCCCATTCGGCTCTTAAAAACTCGAAAAAATGCGCAAAAACCTCATGCATTTTGGTAAAAAACGCATTGTTTTTGCGTAAATAATACACTATAATAGACTTATCCGATAAAAAAGGATGCCGTGTAACAGGCTTCTGTATTAAAATGAAAGGAATCTTTTGCTATGAAACAAGCATTTCGTCCAACCGCGATCCCGTTGATGACCTCCGATCCGTATTTCAGCGTTTGGAGCTTTTCCGATCGGTTGTATGATGACCACACCCGCCACTGGACCGGATCTTCACAGTCCATGTACGGCGCACTTTTGATCGACGGCGTTGCGCACCGCTTCATGGGAAAAACACAACTTTTGGACAAACCGTTTACGGAGAGCCCTGATGTTATGGAACAAGTATCGGTCACGGTTCGTCCCACAACAACGGTCTACACGTTCTCACATCCCACATGTGACCTTTCCGTATCCTTTGTTTCCCCGCTTTTGACCGATCGGTTGGAAGTGCTTTCCAGACCGGTGTCCTATCTCTTCTATGAAATCACACCGAAAGAATCGGGACACGAATTTGAGCTTTATGTGGATTTCTCCGCACAGTTGGCAGGCGATTTAAACGACCGTCTGTATACGGCACATGCGAAAAACGGGCATGTCATGCTCGGAACCAAAGAGCAGAACGTATTAAATCGAGACGGCGATGATGTTCGTATCGATTGGGGATATTTACATTTGGTCCATCCCAACGCAACGGTCTGCACGATCAACAACCGTTTGCACTTGGTTCGTCCTCATGTTCGTCCGTACCTGCTGAAAACCAACACCGCGCAGGATTTTCGTGCCGATACTCCCCCGCTTTTGGCAGCACGCTCCAAAAAGCTGGCGGATCACTTTGTGGTCGCGTACGATGATATCAAATCGATCGTATATTACGGAAAACAGGTCGATGCTTATTACAAAACCGTATACGGCGATTTCGAAACGATGTTGCAAACCGCGGTTTCCGAAGCCGATGACATCCGCGCACTGTGCGACGCCTTTGACGAACAGTTGTTGTCGAAAATGCAACGCGTCTCCGAATCGTATGCCAACATCGGCGCGTTGGCATACCGTCAGGTCATTGCCGCACACAAGCTGATCTCGATAGACGGAGAACTGATGTTTCTCTCCAAAGAATGTTTCAGCAACGGTTGCCTTGCAACTTTGGACGTCACCTACCCCTCAATCCCTCTGTTCTTGCTTTTGAATCCGGAATTGGTTCGTGCCATGATGCGTCCCATTTTCGTCTATGCGCGTACCGATATGTGGCCATACCCCTATGCACCGCACGATTGCGGAAAATATCCGTTCTGTAACGGTCAAGTATACTCCACCACAAAAGACGGTGCCGTATATGAAAAGTATCAAATGCCGATTGAAGAGTGCGGAAATGCCATTTTAACGGTTGCCGCGGCACTGCGTGCAGACGGTGATCGCTCCTTGGCAGAGGCAAACCGAGATCTGCTGTCAACGTGGGCAGACTATTTGCTGGAATTCGGATACGATCCCGCCAACCAACTGTGCACGGATGACTTTGCGGGACATTTGGCGCATAACTGTAACCTCAGCTTAAAGGCGATCGTTGCTCTCGGTGCTTACGGACAAATGTTTAACGAACCGAAGTACACCGACGCAGCTCGTGAAATGGCGCAACGCTGGGTTCGGGACGCCAAACGTGCAGACGGTCAAGGATACCGTTTGACCTTTGATCAACCGGACGGCTGGAGCATGAAATACAATATCGTTTGGGACCGTTTGCTGGGATTGCAATTATTCGACCCGACCGTTTTCGAAGAAGAAGTGGCTTTGTACCGCACCAAAATGAATCGCTACGGAATTCCGTTGGACAACCGTGACGATTACACCAAATTGGATTGGATGGCATGGACCACCGTGATGACAAACGACGCAGAATATACCGATTTGGTATATCAATCGATCCAACGCATGATCTGTGAATCTCTTGACCGCGTGCCGATCACCGATTGGTACTACACTTCGGATGCACAACAAGCGGCATTCCAAGCACGCTCGGTGCTTGGCGGTCTTTATATCAATTTGGTAGCGGAGCTGTTTTGCGACAAAGATCCGAAATGATCGGTAAAGATCGCACCTCTGTTCCCGTAGGCTCTCCGATATCGTTTGCCGCGCCAAGCAACCCGTTCGGCAAAATCGGGGGCGAAGAACAGAAAAGCAACCGTAAATTCATTCCGCCGAGGCAGAAACCCCGTTTGAGGTTCCGCCTCGGCGGAATTTTATGATGGATTCACGGTCTTAAAAGATCAAACCGCTATCGGCGGATCCGACCTTGCGGATCGGAATCCCCAACACGTTATTTTTTGGGCTTTCCGCGAAAGATCAGGCAAGCAAGCGCCCCAAATACGATCGCGGCGGTGATCCCGCCTGCGGTAGCGGTCAGTCCGCCGGTGAAAATACCGAGCATTCCTTTCTCGTCCACCGCTTGACGAACGCCTTTCGCAATGGAATATCCAAATCCGGTCAACGGCGTCGTAGCACCGGCTCCCGCAAATTTCGTTAACGGCAGATAGAGACCGATGCCCCCCAAAAAAACGCCTGCGACCACATACAGCACCAAGATCCGCGCAGGTGTCAGCGCGGTTCGGTCAATCAAGATCTGTGCAAGCACGCAAAAGATCCCGCCTACCGAAAAGGCGAAAAGATACGGGAGGATTTCGGATTGCATGATAAAACATTCTCCTTTTGTTTTCTGTTTATGATTTCCTTTCGGCAAGATCCAAAATTCCGTTCGAAACGAAAATCGCGGCACATTATATTCGCGCTCGCTCCAATTCCAACAAATGCGCCACTGCCGGAATGGTTTTTCCTTGTTTCAAACTGTCCGGGCTCATCATTGCACCGGTGGCAAGAAACAGCATCCGTTTCCACTCTCCGGAGATCAATTTCGGAAGCAAATAGGCTCCGAGTACCACCGCGGAACATCCGCATCCCGAACCGCCGCAATGGGGATCCTGCTCCTGCCGATCAAAGATCCGTTGCCCGCAATCCAAATATCGATTGCCGAGCGAGCAATGTTCCGCTTCCATCAATTCTTCCAAAATCGCGCCGCCTTCAAA
>CAYPIV010000074.1:3519-5410 GCA_964410895.1 uncultured Ruminococcus sp.
CGAGCGAGCAATGTTCCGCTTCCATCAATTCTTCCAAAATCGCGCCGCCTTCAAAGCCGAGATCGCCGGTAACGATCGCATCATAATCCTTCGGGGCGGTTCCCGTTTCCTCGAAAAAGCGAAACAACGTATCCAATGCGGCAGGCGCCATTGCCGCTCCCATGTTATTGGCATCCCGAATTCCCTTTTCCGTGACGGTTCCCGGCATGCCTCTGCAAATGCGCGGAACGGGACCGGCAGTCGCCGCAAGATCCCCATCCCCGACCAAAAACGCACCGGCACCGGTTACCGTCCATTGTGCTGTCGGAGGACGTTGCGCACCGTATTCCAAAGGGGTACGGTATTGACGTTCCGCCGCACAGTAATGGGATGAGGTGACCGCCGCGCAACGCGTATACATGTGATGTGTCACAAAAGCGGATGCCAGCAACAAACTTTCCGCACAGGTAGAACAGGCTCCGTACAGCCCGAAATACGGAATATCAAAAGGAAGAAGTCCATAGGCGGAACCGACGCACTGATTCTGCAAGTCTCCCGCAAACAACGCACCGATATCTTTAGGAGCGCAGTGTGCCTTCGCAAGCGCCAAATTGAGTGCCATATGTTGCATTTCGCCTTCGGCTTCTTCCCACGTCTTTCCGCCGAATCGGTCGGTCGGATCGCAAAAATCAAACAGGTGTCCGAGCGGTCCCTCTTTTTCCTTTTGTCCCACCACGGTTGCCGCGCAAAGAAGATACGCATTCAGATCCAAATAACTTTTAGACATTTTCTATTTTCTCCGATCGCATCGATCCATGCAGAACCTTCCGAACAGATCCTTGAGATTGCCGAAGATCCTGCTGTATTGCTTAGTATTTGCAAAGAAACAAAAAATATTCCGACCCAATCGGGATATCTCGTCGGAGAGTTCAAAATCGGGCAAAGAATCGGATCCTATTTTAACTTCGAAAAACAAAAAAAACACCGTAGTATAAAGGTGCAAATAAGGGATTTTAATTCCCAAAAAAATAAGGTATAGTCAAATCACGGCTATACCTTTTTACTACGGTGTTTTCTGCTTCAATAGGGAGTTTATGAAATCCTGCGAATCCTTTTCAGAATGGTTTCATCGGAAAAATCATAATCAGCCATATAGGGAAGTCTTTTGTATGGATCGTCAATTTCAATTTTTTGAGTTAACATGGTCTTTTTTGCCAATACTAAGGCATTTTTTATTTTTTCCGCAGTCTCTTCAGAAAGGTTGCAAGACAAATATTGTTTTAAGTTTTCCGATAAAATGATCATAGAGAAAGTATCCAAATCGTTTTGTTTTATGACCGCAATCAAAAAATCTATAGCAGATTCGGTATCCAACAACGGAATATATCGATTGATCAATGTAACTTTGGAGTATCCTTTTGCGGCTTTGATGTTTGACAATAGGTCAGTCTTTATTTCATCTAACCATTGTTGTTCAATATTCTTCGGTACTCCGCATTTTTTATATTCGTCGGGACATTCTCTGTCTATATGAAAACGGCTTCCGCTCAATCCGAAAAAGATTTGTTTTCCCTTTTCCAAATCCATACTATTCTCCTAAATATTACAAAACCGTATATGCACCGTATTTCATACCATACGACACTTCTTTGAGATAAAAACGCCGGCATGACCGGACATGCATTTGGTGTACATATACGATTGTACAGCGGTTCAGATACCAAATCAGAGCAAAACAGCCTTTTATCTCTTCCCTTTTGCATCTTAATTTTTTGCTTATAAAAGCAAAAAGCCTTGAATCATCAAGGCTTTTGCGGCGACATCTTTTATCGCCTTATATGGGGTGAGATATGGGACTCGAACCCACGACCTTCAGGGCCACAACCTGACGCGCTAACCAACTGTGCTAATC
>CAYPIV010000075.1:0-5405 GCA_964410895.1 uncultured Ruminococcus sp.
TGCAAACATCCGTTGTGATAAATACCAACATCGTAGCCATATTCGGGTGGATCATGCCGCTTCCCTTGGCAATGCCGCCGATGCGGCAGATCTTCCCGTCGATCGTAAATTCCACCGCGATTTCCTTTTTTACCGTATCCGTAGTCATGATCCCCTCAGCGGCGGCATCGGAACCGGTGGCGGAGAGCGATGTCACAAGCAGAGGGATCCCGTCGGAAATGGGCTTTAAAGGGAGGGGCTGACCGATGACACCGGTAGACGCAACGACCACGTCGCTTACGGGGATCTTTAATTCGTTTGCAACGCAGGCACTCATTTGTTCCGCAATGGCAATTCCGTCCGCATTGCAGGTGTTTGCATTGCCGCTGTTACACAAAACGGCTTGCGCATGCCCGTCTTGCAAATGCTCTTTTGTGACGAAAAGCGGAGCTCCTTTCACAAGGTTGGTCGTATACACCGACGCCGCAACGGCACGGACCTGACTGTAAATCAAAGCCAGATCGCGCTTGGTACGGTTTTTACGAATACCGCAGTGAATTCCGCCGGCAAGATATCCTTTTGCGGCACACACGCCGCCTGCAACCATTTTCATTTGTTTCCACCCTTTCCGCCGTTTGACCCAACCTGTAATCCTTCTGTTTCCGAAAGTCCGAGCGCAAGATTCATATTTTGAATAGCGGCTCCGGATGCCCCTTTTCCCAAATTGTCGAACACGGAGACCAACAAGATCCGCTCTTCGTTTCCGCATACCGCGATCTGCATATCGTCTCTTCCGGACAAAGCGGCGGCAGACAGAAAATCTCCCTCCGCAGTGACCGTACGGATCAAAGTATTTCGATAATATTCGGTATACAGGTCAAAAAGATCAGACTTTTTGCCTTTGATCTGATGCGCAAACAACGGGACCGTGACCTCCATACCGCTGTAATACGGAGCAACGATCGGACAAAAGATCGGAGCACATTCCAAAGAACAGATCGCCTTCATTTCTTTCAAATGCTTATGTGTTTGTTGCAACCCGTATTGTCGCGGGGCATCCCATAAAGCATCTCTGTCATCGGAACGATAGTCCGCGATCATCTTTTTTCCACCGCCGGAGTACCCGGTCAGGGAAAAACAGGTCAATTGCTCTTCTTTGGAGAGGATCCCCATTTCGATCAACGGTGCAACCAAAGCGATGAACCCGCTGGCATGACACCCCGGATTTGCGATCTTGCGGGCATGTTGAATTTTTTCGCGATTTCCGTGCAACTCCGGGAATCCGTACGTCCAATCGGAATCGGTACGGTGTACCGTAGAAGTATCGATCAAGACCGTATTCGGATTTTCCAAAAAAGTTGCCGCTTCTGCCGCTGCCGCATCCGGCAAGCAGAAGAAAGTCACGTCCGAACGGTTGACGGCATCCTTACGCGCCGCCTCATCCTTGCGAAGCTCCTCCGACAAGGAAAGCAAACAAATATCCCGTCGTTGAGATAAACGCTCCGCGATCCGCAGACCTGTTGTTCCGGAGCTACCGTCGATAAAAACCTGTATCATAGGGACCTCGATTGAATAAAAATTCTGTTTTTTTGATTTTATGCAATCATTATACCCTATAAATCGAATATTGTCAATACTTTTTGAATATTTTTTCAGAAAAATTGAATTTTACGGATCAACAGTCAAACGGTGCATCCGGAAGTGGGATTTCTTCCCCCTCCACCATGGAAAACTGAACTCGCGGATCTGCGGCGGGGGCTCTTTTTTCAAAGGAAAGTACCGCCTTTCCGTTTTCCAGCTTCAGCGCCGCGGAAAACGGTTTTCCGGTTTTTGCCGAAACAAATCCCTGTAAAACATCGGTCTTTCCGTCGGCGATCAAACTTTTCAGCAACGGGACCGAAATTACGCGCTTGCAGATCGAAGTGCCGACCGCAAAACGGCATCCGTCCCGGTATCCGGAGCAACCGTAAAAAGTTTGCTTGCGCAACACCTCCCGCCCGCAGAGCGGACAGATCGCCACCGTTTCTCCGAAGAAACCGGTGTCGTATTGCTCCGTAAAATCCGTATCGGAAGTTTTGTCAAAAATCTCTCGGATCTCTTCCTCCGCCAAATGAACGCTTTCTTCAATGCTCATGTGACCGTGATACACTTTTTTCAGTGCTTGTCCCAACTGCGAAGTTTTATATTTATCCATGGTGATCTGCATTTGCAACAAGGATTCGATCAAAAATTCTCCTCCCGGAAGAATCGAATAAACGTCCTTTTTCAGATCGATATATCCGCTTTTTCGTGCATTGTCGATAATGCCCGTTCGGGTAGCTTCGGTACCGAGTTCCAACCCTTCGAAAATGGCGCGGTAGTCCTCGCTGTCGTCCGCCAAAGCCGCATCTTCCGGTTCCGAGCTTTCCTTTGCGGCTTTTTTGTCATCTTTAAACGGATTTTTCAGATAGTTATTCAGCGTTTCAATGGTGTAATGCTTAGGCGGCGTCGTTTCTTTCTCCGCAGGGCGGAAGCAGATCGCCACCGCATCGCCTTTTTTCAGCGGCGGTAAGATCTTATCTTTTTGCGTACAATCATCGTACTTGGTCCAACCGGGTTCCAAAATCACGGTTCCCTTTAGGGTAAAAGTTTCATAAGAACCGACGTCGATCGTGATTTCCGTTTTGGAAACAACACAATCTTCGGCACAAAAAACAGCCGCAAATCGACGAAAGACCGTGGAATACACCTGCATTTCTCGCTCGCTGAGTTGATTCTTTGTCGGGATCTTGTAAGTCGGCGTCAGTGCGGAGTGCGATTCGATCTTGCTGTCGTCAAAAATATTCTTCCCGTCCTTAAAAGTTACCGGATACCCGATCTTTTGACATGCCGACAAAATTTGTCGGATCTTGTCTTTTTCCGCCGTTGCAAGGTATTCCGAATTGGTACGCGGATAGGTCAAATACCCCTTTTCGTACAGTCCCTGCACGATCCCCAAACTTTCCTGCATGGACATTTTGTATTTTTTTCCAAGTACATTCTGCAATTTGGAAAGCGAATACAACTTACCGGGGAACAAACGATCCTTTTTGTTCTTGACGCCGGTTACCACGGCGCCGGCGGCATTGTATGCCGAACACATCCGCTCCGCTTCGGAGAAAGCATTTGCGTCAAATTTCTTCTTGGAAAGCAATTCCACCACTTCGCCGTTGGTCTTTTCGCGGCTGAGCATCGCGTAATATTTTCCCGGCACAAAATTGCGAATGGAAAGATCCCTGTCGTAGATCGCTTTTACGATCGGTACGATCACCCTCCCGACGCGCAAAAGAGTCCCATTTTTCAGGGTCGCATAGCGCGTCAAATTCACGCCGTACAGCCAATCGATGTACATGCGGGCAAGTCCCTCGGCTGCAAGATTATCGTATTCCGACTCCTCTCGCATTTCCGCAAGCGCCTTTTGAACGGTTTGCGGCGTTTGGTCCGGGAGCCACAGCCGCAAGCATGTTTTTGGGGTCTTCAAGGCATTTTGAATACACAAACGGACAATGATCTCCCCCTCGCGATCAGCATCTCCCGCATTGACGATGGATTCAACGTCTGTGCGGTTACAAAGCGTCTCGATCACGGAAAATTGCTGACGGATCCCGCTGTCCACACTTTTTTTATCCTCACTTTTCCGAAGTTCAAAGCGAAATTGCTTTGGGAAGCACGGCAACGTTTCCATACTCCAGCGTGCGGAGACCTTCTCCGGCGGAAGATACGCTTCCACGTCGCACAGGGAGAACAGGTGCCCGAATGCCCATGTGATCAAATAGCCGTGCCCTTCCAAATACCCGGACCTGCGTTGCATCGGTCCGATCGCATCGGCGATATTACGCGCAAGGCTCGGTTTTTCCGCAATGATCAAAATCATTTTTTCTCCTCCTTTCCGAACTTTTTCAATCAAAGTCCCGACCGTCGAGATCCGTCGGCGGTCTTGAAAACAATAAAACAACCGCAATTCTGTTTGCAAAAACATGCACAGAACTGCGGTATTTTGAGGGTTAGAAACCCGATGTGTTAAATGTATTTGCGAATATTTTCATCGGCACCGTCCGCCTGAGCGGAAACGGTCATTACCAAATTCACATTGACCTTTTCGGAAAGTGCATTGAGTCGGTCGGTAATTGCGGCAAAGGCATCGATATCTTGCTCACAGATCTTCAAAGCACCGTCCACAAACAAATCGGTCACGTCATGATTGCTTGCAAAAAATCCCGCAATAAAGCCGTAAAGAGCTTCCGCTCCGGACACAGAATATTCATCCGCATTGATCAAACGTGCGGTCGGTTTAATATCATATCTCAGCTTAGAGCCTTTTTCAATGCAAACAACGTCGCCTTTGGTCACTTCCAAAGCACCGTTAACCAGATTGATCAGTGTTTTCGTCTTACCGGTACCTTTTACGCCGACAATCAATTTTAACATATGTTATCCCTCCCGATTATTCGTACGAATCTCAAGATCCGTACTTGGTAATATCATTATAACAAATTTTTCATGCAATGTCAAGAGCTTTTCTGTGGATATTGTTAATTTTTCAGCCGTTCTTTCAGCTCTTCCTGCAAAGATTCATACCCGGGTTTGCCCAGCAGAGCAAACATATTTTTCTTATACGATTCCACACCGGGCTGATCAAAGGGATTTACTCCGGACAGATATCCGGAAATGGCGCACGCAAGTTCAAAGAAATACAATAACTCTCCCAAAACGAACGGACTCTTTTCGCTGACTTCCAAGATCAAATTCGGAACGCCGCCGTCCACATGCGCCAAAACCGTTCCCTGCAAAGCCGTTTTCTTTACGGTATCCAAATCCATTCCGGACAGGAAATTCAAGCCGTCGATATTGGCGGGATCATTCGGAATTGCAAAGTGGCTTCCGGATTCCGCAATATCCAGCACGGTCTCAAACAACATACGGCTGCCGTCCTGAATATACTGTCCCAACGAATGCAGATCGGTCGAAAAAATGACGGATGCGGGGAAAATTCCCTTTTGATCCTTTCCTTCGCTTTCGCCGTAAAGCTGTTTCCACCATTCGTTCAGCATCGCGCAAAACGGCTCGTAACTTGCCAATACCTCAACGTTTTTTCCCTTGCGATACAGAATATTGCGCAATGCCGCATAACGGTAACAGTCGTTTTTGGAAAGATCCGTTTCGGTATATGCACGACTTGCCGAAGCCGCTCCCAACATCAACTGTTCGATATCGATCCCGGCAACGGCGATCGGAAGCAATCCGACCGCAGTCAAAACGGAAAAGCGTCCGCCCACGTCATCCGGAACCACAAAGGTCTCATATCCGGCTTCCGTGGAAAACTGCTTTAAAGTTCCTTTGGCTTTATCCGTAGTGACAAAAATACGTTCCCGAGCACCGTCTTTGCCGTATTTGCGTTCCAGCAAAGC
>CAYPIV010000076.1:0-5393 GCA_964410895.1 uncultured Ruminococcus sp.
AACAGCATCAACCAACGGTATCTTTCCGAATTTCCGTTTGAGGACGGATTGATCTTGGTCACGGCGGATCGATCGTATTTAATCACCGATTTCCGTTATGTGGAAGCGGCAAAGGCGCAAGCAACTTCGGAATTGACCGTATTGACGCCGAAAAACGGTTTGTTAATGTGCGTTGCGGGATTGTTGTCCGATCATGCCTGCAAAACGGTTGCCATTGAGGAGGATGTTCTTTCCTGCGCGGCATTCGCACATTACTGCGAGATTTTGAACGCGGTTACGGTGAAACAAGGTGCATCGGCAATTCTTTCCGAACTGCGGGAAAAGAAGGATGATGCAGAACTTGCCGTGATCGAACGGGCACAGCAAATCACCGATGCGGCTTTTTCACACGTCTTAGATTGGCTCCGCCCGGATATGACCGAGATTGAAGTTGCTTTGGAATTGGAATTCTACATGAGACGTCTCGGTGCCGAAACCGTGGCGTTTGATACCATTGCCGTATCCGGAACCAATTCTTCGCGCCCGCACGGTGTTCCCCGTCGGGTGAAATTGGAAAAAGGATTTTTGACCATGGATTTCGGCGCTCGGGTCGACGGTTACTGCGCGGATATGACGCGTACCGTGATTCTCGGAAAGGCGGATGCGGAGCAAAAGCGGCTTTACAATACCGTTTTGTCTGCACAGAAAGCCGCTTTGCACGCTGCAAAAGAGGGTGTTTCCTGTGCGGAATTGGATCATATTGCGCGGGAGATCATCGACGCGGTACCGGAATACCGCGGAAGTTTCGGGCATTCCTTGGGACACGGAGTCGGTATGCTGGTCCATGAAAATCCGAGACTCTCTTCGCGTGCACCGTCGGAGAGCCGGTTAGAGAGAGGGCATGTCGTTACGTTTGAACCGGGGATCTATTTGGAGGGGAAATACGGTTGCCGGATCGAGGATATGGCGTGCATCCGCCCGGACGGCAGTTTCTATGATTTTACAAAAAGCACAAAAGAGTTGATCGAGCTGTTTTGATCAAACGGAGGAATTTATGAATATCACGATTACATCCGCTGCGGTGGTGTGGGATTATTGGAATTTGCATCAATGGCTGTCCGAAAAGTACGCATGGAACGCCGACGCGCGTTTGATCGGAATCTTAGCGGCTGCGGCACTTTGCATGGTGGTTCCGTATCTGATCGGCAGTATCAATCCCGCAATCCTCATTTCCAAATTGCGTTACCATGAGGATATCCGTAATTACGGAAGCGGAAATGCGGGAACGACCAACATGTTGCGGACCTACGGAAAAAAAGCGGCTGTCGCAACCTTTCTTTGCGATCTGGCAAAAGCGGCGGTGGCATTTTATTTCGGTCGGTTGATCTGGGGAACCGAGGGCAGTGCATTGGCGGGTTTTTTTGTGATTTTCGGTCACATGTTTCCTCTTTATTACCGTTTTAAGGGAGGAAAAGGAGTTGCATGCTTGGCAGTGATCATTCTTTTAACGGATCCGATCACGTTTTTGATCTTGCTTGCGGCTTATATCGTCATTGTTGCAGGAACCAAATACATCTCTTTGGCATCGGTCATGTGTGCCTTTTTGTATCCGTTATTGCTCAGCGCGTTCTCCAAGATCAATCCCGTGAATGCGGGATTCCCGGTCACCATGGCGATCCTTTCTACGTTTGCAGTCGTCTTTATGCACCGCGAAAATTTGAAACGACTTTGGAACGGCACCGAATCTAAGGTGAGTTTTTCGAAAATTTCCAAGAAAAAAAAGAACTCGGATCCCGGTCGGGATGATGCGGGAAAGGACGGCAATGCATGACGGCAGAGGAATCCTTGTTGGAATTGCTGACCCTATCTGCGTCTTTGGGGGTATTGAAAAAGGCAGTGTTTTCCAAAGCGCATGACGCAAGTTCGGTCAAGACCGTTGTTTCCCCCCGAACCGTCGGCGGTACCGTCGGAATGCAAGCGGAGACCTTTCGAAAAGATCACAAAGTCTTTCACAGCAATTTGCATGCGGACGATCTTGAAAAATTACAAACTATGGTATCCGCACATCGGCAGATCAATCTGCTGACTACCGTGGGAGAATGCGAGTTGCGCCGCGCCGCGAGCGGAACTTCCACATTGATCGGTGGGGATCGGTTGCGGCGTGCCATGCAAAAGGACGTGCTTCCGCAAGCGGATCTGCTCGGAAACGACCGAAAAAAGCAATACCTTCTCAACGGACAGGAAGCATTTTTGAAATACCTTGGCGTCAGTGACGAGACCGGAAGAGTGAGGGATAAAAAACAGTCCAAATTTCGGCAGATCAATCGTTTTTTGGAATTGACAAGGGATTGCGTTTCGCATTTGCCGCAAGAGGGAACGTTGGTGATCCGTGATCTTTGTTGCGGAAAAAGCTATCTTTCGTTTGCGGTGTATTATTACTTCTCGGTCCTTTTGGGACGAGAGGTACAAATGGTCGGCGTGGACCTGAAGCAGGACGTGATCGAATATTGCAATCAAGTCGCACAGGCGTTGGACTTTCACGGATTGCGATTTGTATGCGAGGATGTTGCTCGGTTTCAAACGGAAACCGATGTGGATCTGGTAGTTTCTCTGCATGCATGTGATACCGCTACGGATCTGGTACTTGCCAAAGCAATGGAGTGGAACGCCAAGGTCATTCTTTCCACACCGTGTTGCCATCACGAATTGAATCATACCATTCGGTGCCGGGAATTGTCGTTTATTACCGAGCATTCCATGCTGCGGCAAAAATTCTGTGATGCGGCAACCGATGCATTGCGCTTAAAACTGTTGCAGTGCAATGGGTATTCCGTGGCGGCATTGGAATTGATCGATCCCGAAGAAACTCCGAAAAATATTTTGCTTCGTGCCGTAAAAAAGCAACATTTTGATCCTTCCTCCCCGGAATGCGAACGACTTCGCGCCGAATATCAAACGGCAAAGACGTTTCTTTTAGGGTCGGAAGAAAGCGTTTGAAGAGACCGATCGACCGAGGGCAAAAGGAGGAGCGGAGTTGTTTCATTTTTGGAAAAAGAAAAGCAAAGATCCGAACAGCAAACAGTATCGTTGGGCAATGGCGGAGCAAATGAGCAAGCACCACATTCGGTATGTCACGGAAAAGATCAACGGTGTGGATGAAGTGATCGGAAAAAACGGCGGGCTGAACATTCGGGAAGATGAACTTTTGGTGTTTGCTTCCAACGATATTTTGCTTCGCTGCAAGATCGATCAAATGGAAGCGTGGGAGTTGCTGTCTAAAGACGGAGTTGTGATTACGGCACCCGATCTGCAACGCAACGGTGAGGTGCGTACCATTATCGTCTTTTATGTGTATTACCGTTGAAAAATCGGATCGAAAGTACGTTTGAGGTTGAAAAGCATATTGAAATTTCAGGAGGAATCAGATTGTGATTTACACATTGAAAAATGAGCATTTGACGGTACAGATCAATTCTGTCGGTGCGGAGTTATATTCCGCAAAACGCGGTTCCGTGGAATACGTTTGGCAAGGCGATGCACGGTATTGGGAAGAACGTGCGCCGATGATGTTTCCGATTTGCGGACGCTTGTACGAAGGAAAATATCTTTGTAACGGAACGGTATATGAAATGGGCGGACACGGTTTCCTCCGCGGGCGGGACCTGACGGCAGAGCAGATCGGTGAAACGGAAGTCCGCTTCACGTTGCTGTCAAATGCCGAGACGATGGCAATGTATCCGTTTTCATTCCGCTTGACCGTTGTGTATCGGTTGGACGGAGACACTCTGCACACCACCTATGAAATTGCCAATACGGGAGACGAGATCTTGCCCGTAGCGGCAGGCGGGCATCCCGGATTCAACGTTCCTTTGGACGGAAAGGGAACGTTTGAAGATTATTATTTGGAATTTTCGGAGGAATGCAGTCCTGATGAAATGTTGCTCAGCGGGGTCTACTTTTCTGGGAAAAAGAGGGGAATGACCTTGGAGAACGGAAAAATCTTGCGATTGAAGCACAGCTTGTTTGATGAAGAAGCGGTATTTCTGAGCCGCATGGCGAAAAGTGTTACTTTGAAGAGCGATCAAACGGAACGGTTTGTTCGTGTTGACTATCCGGATATGTATTATGTCGGATTTTGGCAGGCAGCCAAGTTGGATGCACCGTATGTTTGCGTAGAACCGTGGTACGGATTTCCCTCCAACGACGGCGTAACGGACGATATTCATTGCAGAAGCGATATGCTTCGGATCCGTCCGAACGATCAAAAGAGCATTGGGTATTCTGTGACATTCGGATAATGAAACCAAGGAGAAAAGGCATGTTAAAAACAGATCAAAAACAATTTCACGTTCCCGTCGCTCCGGGGGAGATCGGCGGCTATTGTATTCTTCCCGGTGCGCCGGAGCGTTGCGAACAGATCGCGGCTTACCTGCAACAGCCGGAGCATATCGGACAAAATCGGGAATTCAACGTATGGAACGGAATGTTGGACGGGGAGAAGGTCACCGTGTGTTCCACCGGGATCGGCGGTCCCTCCACCGCAATTGCCGTCGAAGAGTTGGCTGCGTGCGGTGCGCATACGCTCATTCGCGTCGGAACTTGCGGCGGAATCGCACTGTCGGTCAAAAGCGGGGATGTGGTGATCGCTTCCGCCGCCATTCGGCAGGACGGTACTTCGCACGAGTATGCGCCGTCGGAATTTCCTGCAGTCGGAAATGCGGAAGTATTATTTGCGTTGATGCAAGCGGCAAAACAGGCAGGGTATTCCTATCATGCCGGGGTAGTACAAAGCAAGGACGCTTTTTACGGACAGCATGCGCCGCAAAAAATGCCCACCTCCGCCGTTCTGTTGGAAAAATGGAACGCTTGGAAGGCGCTCGGCACTTTGGCAAGTGAAATGGAAGCGTCAACGCTGTATACGGTCGGTGCGGCACGCGGATTGCGTACCGGATCTGTTTTCCACGTGATTTGGAACCAAGAGCGCTTTGCGGCGGGATTGGATACCGATGCGGCAGAAGATCACAACACGGAAAAAGCCATTCGAACGGCGATCGATGCGATCCGTCTCCTCATTCGCCAATCCGGATCTTGACCGACGGGTCGGACGCTTTTCGGTACAACGTTTGAATGGCAATAGTTGAATGGATTTGCGGCAGAAATTTTTTTAAAAATAAAAAACAGCTCGGAGCGATTGGCGAGTGCAGTAAAAATGATCTGAAGATTGACAGAAACACTCGGAAGAAGAAATATTGTGATGACAAGAAAAGAAATGCAGGAAATTGCACAACAGATGTTAGATGTTTACAGTGGAATACTGTTTAACAATCAAGAATTTGAAAGCGGAAATACGCAAGACATTATTTACGAATTTGATTGTCCTGAATTTGAAGAATTACGGAACAAGTATGACTTGG
>CAYPIV010000077.1:0-5361 GCA_964410895.1 uncultured Ruminococcus sp.
TTCGCTGATTGAGAATACTTTCCAACAGTTCCTGCTCCTCGCAAGTCAATTCATTTCGGCAGGACTCCAATGTTTTTTGGATCAATGCCGTCCGCTTTGACTCTTCCGCCGGTGCCTGCAAGATTGCCTGCTCTTCTTTTTGTGTCTCCCGTGCTGCGATCTCATCCACGATCTGTGTCATATACCGATAGATCGGGCTGTTTTCCGTATAGCATGCAGGTGCATAGAAACTGAGACGACCGTCATTGAACAGCTGATACACGCGTGATTTGTTTCCCGTATCGGGGTCGAAAACACCGATGGAATATCCGCCTTTGTTGCGGATCAAATGCATACAGGGAATATCCGTTGCGCTATCCCCGATATAAACGATATTCTCATACGGAATACGAAGCTCCGAACGGCTCATACTGTTATTGACACGCTCATCGTATTCTTCCAAAATCCCTTTGGCAATACGGAACAAAAACTGTGTTTTCGTCGTATAGTTCACCGCCTGAGCAGGCCATTCCGCAATCCCGTCCGCGGAATACAGGTAGGAAGAAGCATAGATATATTTAAAATGCTTGGCAATCCGATTCCCCTCAATGATCTCTTTCAGACCGGAGGAAATAATGTAGTGTTCCACCTCAATGTCGAACCGTGCCGCATAAGCATTCACCAGATCGAACCATTCCGCAACACCTTCGTACAAAGGCACCTCGGACCCGACCTGTTTAAAGTATTCCCGCCGTAAAGACTTCCCTTTGAACTTGGAATATTTTACCAACTCAAACATCCAAGCCAAATTTTTATCCATGATGTGATCGACCGCCAGATCATTGGCTTCCGCCCAAAACGAGCTGCTGTCGATACCAAACGAGGGAATCAGAGAAAACGTTTGCATATCATCCGGAGAGAGCGTATGATCGAAATCATAGCAAATTGCCATGCGTCTCTTTTTGGCAGCCCTAACAGCCGTTTTTTCCTCTTCCTGCAAATTCATTTCCTGCTTTTTCAATGGTTACTCCCCCTTTTCTTCCAAATCAAGTCGAGCGACCGACACCGTTTCTTCGGCATGCGGACCGATCGCCGTATCCGCTTTCCTCGCCCGATCCGAAAATGCTGCATGATCCAAACGGTTTTTACATCTTTTTCCATTTTGTATTATAACAAAAAAAAAGAAGAACGTCAATACATTTTCGTCTTTTTCTTCAAAAATGAGTGTTTTTGACCCCAAAAAAGACCGAAGCATGCCCCGAAAACGGAGCAATGCTTCGGTCTGTAAAAGATCGGAACGGATTTCAATCATTCAAAATACAGGACACAATACTTTCCCAATCGACACCGGCAGTCTTTCGGATCGGTTCCTCCCGTTCTTGAATGGCAAAACCGTCTTTCAACGCAAGGCAGCGAACTGTTTTATTTTGCATTCGATCGCTGTCGCGCAAAGCATCGGAAAGAAGCATTCCCATGCCGCCGGTATAGATCTCTTCCTCCAAAAACAGGATCTTGCAAGCGCGTTTCGGCAACACCGCCGCGATCTGTTCCGCAACGCGAGAAAACGGCTTCAATTCTTCCAACAACAGGATCCCCGTGCGCGTTCCCCGCTCTTGCAAAACGGATTGCGCTTTCATCGCTTCCTCCACCATTCGCCCATGTGTTACCAACACCGCATCGATCTCTTCGGCATGATCCTCCGAATAATCCGCGCGAACATGAATGTCCGTCGGGACTTTATTGCCGTAAAAACGTTCCCGAACCGTCTCGTTTTCGTAGCCGTTCGGATAACGGATCGCGCACGGTCCGCCTTCCCGCAAAGCGCTGTTCAAAGCCACATGTAAGGCATCTACCGTAATCGGCATTAAGATCCGCAGATTGGGGATCTGCGACAAAAAGGCAACATCAAAAATTCCGTGATGGGTAGCACCGTCCGACGCATTCAAACCGGCACGATCCACGCAGAAAACGACAGGCAGATTTTGAAGTGCCACATCGTGAATGATATTATCGTAGGATCGTTGCAAAAAAGTGGAATAAACAGCCACGACCGGGCGGTAGCCGTTTGCCGCAAGCCCGGCGGCAAAGGTAACGGCATGTTCCTCGGCAATGCCGACATCAAAAAATCGGGAAGGATGCTCATTTTTAAACTTTAACAAACCGGTCCCCTGCGCCATTGCCGCGGTGATCGCGCAGATCTTTTCGTTTTTATTTGCCAAGGTACTGAGATACTGTCCCATTTCCTCGGAAAAACAGTTTCGATTTGCAGGAACTTCTGCCTGTTTCGGCGACATCCCGTGAAAGCGGTCCGGAGTCGCTTCCGCCGGAGCATACCCCTTACCCTTCTTGGTTTTTAAATGGATCACACAACTTTGTTTGCTTTCTTTGGCTTCCAATAACAAACGCTCCACGGCAGATTCATCGTTCCCGTCCACGGGACCGAGATAGTACAATCCCAAATTTTCAAAATAGTTACTACCGTAAAGTGCGGCTTTGATTGCCATCTTACATCGGCGGATCCCGCTATGCAACTTGTCTCCGATCAACGGAATCTTCGTCAGCAAGGAAACAATTCCGTTTTTGGTTTTAAAATATCCGTTGGAAGAGCGCAGTTTAGACAAGTTTTTTGCAAAACGTCCGATATTTTTGGAAATGGACATTTCGTTTTCGTTGATCACAATGATCAATCGGATCTTTTTTCGGCAATTATTCAAAGCCTCATGGATCATACCTCCCGTATACGCACCGTCGCCGAGCACGCAGATCGTATACGCATCCGATCCGCTCAACCGATCCGCTTCCGCAAAGCCGAGCGCGGCGGAAAGGGACGTGGAACTGTGACCGGTACCGAAACAATCGTGTTCGCTTTCCGTTCGCTTGGGGAATCCGCTGATCCCGCCTCCGCGCCGCAACGTTTCAAACGCGTCGCGCCGCCCCGTCAGCAATTTATGAATATAGCTTTGATGTCCCACATCAAAGATCACGTGGTCGTGCGGTGTGGAAAAGATCCGATGGATCGCCAAGGTCATTTCCACCACACCGAGATTGGATGCCAAATGCCCCCCGTTTTCTTCTACCCGCTCGATCAAAAAAGCACGAATTTCCTTTGCCAATTGCGGAAGCATGTCCGCCGGCATTTTTTTCAGATCCTCCGGCGAATCGATCGAAAAAAGAAGAGGATACCGTTCTGCCTGCGGTCGATCCGTTAGATCCATCGGTATAATCCTCCTTACGTTGTTTTTTCAAGCAAAAGTGCCGAAGTGAGTATTTCATAGTATATCACAAAAAAGCGACTTTGTCAACCGAAAAAGCATGGAATTTCGACAAAGGTCGAAAAAGCGCGACGGATCGTTCTTGCCGAATCGCAAGTTCCGAAACCATTGAATGTGTAAAACACAAGCAATCCGCATTCCGCAATGAAACTTCCGCATGGTGCCAAAGATCCGGAAACAAAAATATGCATCGCAAAGTCGGTTTCCCTTTGCAATGCATATTTTGCATTGGCTGTTTTCGCCTTATTTGACAAATTCACGGTAAATGGCGCTTTGTGCCTTTTCCAAATCCGCTTCTTCCACACCGATGATAATGTTCAATTCGCTGGATCCCTGATCGATCATGCGAATATTGATCCCAGCCTCGGAGATCGCTTTAAAGATCCTTGCCGCGGTTCCTTTGGATTTGATCATACCGCGTCCGACAATTGCCAACAGTGCAAGACCGTCCTCAATGACCACGCTGTCCGGACGAACGCGCTTATTGATAGAGGCAATGATGCGTTCGCGGCGCCCCTCCAAATATTGGGAAGCAACCACAACGCTCATGGTATCCACACCCGAGGGAAGATGCTCAAAGGAAATGTCATTATCCTCCAGAAGATCCAAGATCTTTCTGCCGAAACCGATCTCGGCATTCATCATATCTTTTTCCACACTGATAACGGAAAATCCTTTTTTTCCGGCAATGCCGGTAATAATCCGCTCGGCATCATACTCCGCGGTGCTGGCAACGATCATGGTTCCCGGTGCCTGCGGCTCGTTGGTATTCCGAATGTTGATGGGAATTCCCGCATTTCTGACGGGAAAGATTGCTTCCTCATGCAAAACAGAGGCTCCCATGTAGGAAAGCTCACGCAATTCCCGGTACGTAATGGATTGGATCGGGCGCGGATTTTCCACCACGCGCGGATCCGCCATTAAAAATCCGGACACATCCGTCCAATTTTCGTAAAGTTCCGCATCCGCAGCCTGTGCAACGATCGATCCCGTAACGTCCGATCCGCCGCGGCTGAATGTTTTAATGGTGCCGTTCGGCATCACCCCGTAAAAGCCCGGTATGACCGCTCTTTCGTGCTTTTGCAATTCCCGCCGCATTTCGGTGGTCGTCTTTTCTTCATCGTAGGCACCGTTGTCGCGGAAATAGATCACAGACTCGGCATCGATAAAATCATACCGCAAATATTTTGCCAAGATCAAAGAGTTCAAATACTCTCCGCGGCTGGCTGCAAAATCTCTTCCGGAATGGTGGGAAATGGCATTGCGGATATATTCCAACTCTCCGGAAATATCAAAATTCAGCTCCAGATCCCGAATGATACTGTTATAGCGGTCACAGATCTGCGAATAATACTCCGTAATATCCTCATGATTGCGTACCATTTCGTAACACCGATACAACATATCGGTCACCTTGGTGTCCTTGCCGTGACGCTTTCCGGGAGCGGAAGCGACTACAAAACGGCGAGACGGATCTGCCTTTACGATGGAAGCGACCCTGCGAAAATGCTCCGCGTCCGCCAAGGAAGAGCCGCCGAACTTGACAACTTTAATAGCCATGATCCTGTACATCCTTTCATCATTTCAAAACCGTTTCCGGTCATTTTTTCCGATCTATGGATTCGAATGATATGAATATTATATGAAAAAGTTTTCTTTTTGTCAAGAGAGAGCGATAAAATCCGAATTTCAAACCTTCATTTTCTGCTTTTTTGACGAAAAGCGGATCAAAAGCCACATCGAAACACGTGAAATTAGATGAAGGTCCCGTTTGAGCATCAAATCGAACGGCAACACAACAACCGTCTGTCGCGCGCTGCGATCAAAATGTCAAAATGCCGAGGTGTTCCAATAATATTTTCAACCCCATCAAGATCAAGATCGCTCCTCCGGCGATCTCCGCGGGCTTTTGATAACGACAACCGAAGATGCTTCCGAGTTTGACTCCGATCGCGGAGAGCACAAACGTGGTGCAACCGATAAAAGTGACTGCCGCACCGATGTTTACGTCGGGTAAGATCGCAAACGTAACGCCGACAGCCAACGCGTCAATGCTGGTCGCAATTGCCATCGGCAACATATCCTTGATCGCAAAGGAAGCGTTTGCCGG
>CAYPIV010000078.1:0-5304 GCA_964410895.1 uncultured Ruminococcus sp.
AGCAGTTTTGTGCAACAGCGGCAATGCAAACACCTGCAATGCCGACGGAATTGCCGTTGCGGAACAAATGAGTGCCTGCGTTGCAAAAGAATTGAAGATTCCCGTAAGCGACGTGGTCGTTGCGTCTACGGGTGTCATCGGTCAGCCACTTCCTTTAAAACCCATTGCCGATGGGATCCCTCAGCTTGTAACGTCGCTTTCCGACACCGGATCCGATGCCGCGGCGGAGGGGATCATGACAACGGATACGGTAAAAAAGGAAATCGCGGTGGAATTTACGATCGGCGGGAAAACCTGCCGCATCGGCGGGATCGCAAAGGGAAGCGGAATGATCCACCCGAATATGGCTACGATGTTGGTATTTATCACAACGGATGTTTGCATTTCTCCCGCCATGTTGCAAAAAGCACTGTCCGAGGACGTTGCCAACACCTTTAATATGGTCAGCGTGGACGGCGATACCTCCACAAACGATATGGTGACGGTTCTTGCAAACGGATTGGCGGGAAATGCCGAGATCACGGGTCCCGGTGCCGCATTTTCCGAATTTATGCGGGCACTGAATACTGTTACCGTGCATTTGTGCCGTATGATCGCCGGTGACGGTGAGGGCGCTACAAAACTGTTGGAGTGCCGCGTGAGCGGAGCACAAAGCGGATCCGTGGCAAAAACGGTTGCTAAAAGCGTGATCTGTTCCAGCCTTTTGAAAGCCGCCATGTTCGGCGCAGATGCCAATTGGGGAAGAGTTCTGTGTGCCATCGGTTACAGCGGAGCGGATGTTGACATTTCTCAGGTGGACGTTTCTTTCCAAAGTGCGAAAGGATGCGTTTGCGTCTGTAAAAACGGAGCGGGAGTTCCGTTCTCCGAGGAAACGGCTAAAGAAATTTTGTCCGAAAAAGAGATCGAGATCCGCATTTCCGTCGGAAACGGTACGGAAAGTGCCGTTGCGTGGGGATGCGATCTGACGTACGATTATGTCAAGATCAACGGCGATTACCGCACCTGATTTGAAAAAAGGGGAGAAATATGGAGCAAACAATGGAACAGCCGTCTCATTTTTCCAATGCCATGCGTGCCGAGGTGCTGACGCAGGCACTTCCGAACATCAAACGCTATAACGGAAAGACCGTTGTGGTCAAGTACGGCGGAAACGCAATGATCAACGAACATTTAAAGCAACAGGTCATGGAGGACATCGTTCTTTTGTGGCTGATCGGGGTCAGGATTGTATTGGTGCACGGGGGAGGCCCCGAGATCAACGAAGTAATGAGCAAATTCGGGAAAAAAGCGGAATTTGTCAACGGACTTCGCGTTACCGATAAGGAGACCGTGGATATCGTGCAAATGGTATTGGCGGGAAAGGTCAATAAGACATTGGTCAATTTGCTGGAGATGAACGGCGGGAAAGCAATGGGAATTTCCGGTATGGACGGCAGACTGATTGAAGCGAAGATCAAAAACGCACAGTTGGGATATGTGGGCGAGATCACGCATGTTCACATCAAACCGGTACAGGATCTTTTGGAAAAAGGTTATATTCCGGTCATTTCCACACTCGGTTGCGACCGGGAGGGGAATACGTATAACATCAACGGGGATACCGCGGCAGCTTATATTGCCGGCGCTTTGAACGCCGAGCGGTTGATCATGATGACCGATATCGCGGGGATCTTAAAGGACCGTGAGGATCCGAACAGCTTGATTCCCGAGATCACCGTTGCTGAGGCAAAGCAGTTGCAACGGTCGGGAATCATTTCAGGCGGTATGATCCCAAAAGTCGATTGCTGCATCGAAGCATTGAACAAGGGGGTCAAAAACGTTGTGATCATGGACGGCCGTGTTCCGCACGCCATTTTGATGGAGCTGTTGACCAATGAAGGTGCGGGAACCATGGTGAAAGGGGGAGAACAGTGAGCGGTACACTTCAAAAGCAAGATCAGTGCTACGTAGCCAATACCTATGCTCGGTTCCCCGTGGAGATCGTCCGCGGAAAGGGTTCGGTCGTTTACGATACCGACGGAAAGCGCTACATTGATATGGGGTCCGGAATCGGGGTAACGTGTTTCGGAATTGCGGATGAAGCGTGGATCCGGGCGGTTACGGATCAGCTTGCCCTCGTGCAACACACCTCAAATTTGTATTATACCGGTCCGTGTGCGGAATTGGCGGAGTTACTTTGTCGGCGTACCGGAATGAAAAAAGTGTTTTTCTGTAATTCGGGAGCGGAAGCCAATGAATGTGCCGTTAAGGTGGCGAGAAAGTACGCTGCGGAGAAAAAAGGACCGGAGTACAGTACCGTATTGACCTTGCAAAACAGTTTTCACGGAAGAACCTTGACAACGCTTGCGGCAACGGGACAAGATCGGTTTCATCAGCTGTTTCAACCGCTGACTCCCGGATTTGTACATGCACCGGCAAATGATTTTTCCGCTTTCCGGGAAGTGGCGGATCAACATTACTTGGCGGGGATCCTGTTGGAATGCGTTCAGGGAGAGGGCGGAGTGATCGCTTTGGAGCCGGATTTTGTAAAGCAAGTTGCCGAATATGCCAAACAAAAGGACATTCTTTTGATGATCGATGAAGTACAAACGGGAAACGGACGCACGGGAGCGCTGTATGCGTATATGCATTACGGAATCATTCCGGATGTGGTTTCCACCGCCAAGGGGATCGGTGCGGGATTGCCGCTTGGATGTACCTTGTTGGGCGAAAAAGCGGAATCCGTTTTGAAGGTCGGGGACCACGGTTCTACCTTCGGCGGAAATCCCGTTGCCTGCGCAGGTGCGGTCTCGGTGATCCGCCGAATGGATGATGCCTTTTTCCGCGATGTGCGCAAAAAAAGCGAATTCTTGTTTCAAACTTTTTCCGGGGCGAAAGGAATCGAATCGGTCAGCGGAATGGGGCTGATGTTGGGATTGCGTACGCAAAAACCGGCGCGTGAAGTGGTTTTCGCCTGCATTGAAAAAGGCGTTCTGTGTTTGACGGCAAAGGAGAAAGTTCGTCTCCTGCCTGCTTTGAATATTCCCATGGAGTTACTTGCGGAAGCCGCGGAGGTCATCAAAGCGGTTTGCGCGGAATAAGGAGATCGGCGTTATGTTTTTAAAGAATCAACATTTTTTAAAGTTACTTGATTTTACTCCCGAGCAGATCGAAGCGCTTTTGGATCTGGCACAAACGCTGAAGATGCAAAAGAAAAAAGGGATCCCGCATCGGTTGTGCGAAGGAAAGAATATCGCTTTGATATTTGAAAAGACCAGCACCCGTACCCGTTGCGCGTTTGAAGTTGCGGCGGCGGATCTGGGCATGCATACGGTTTATTTGGACCCCGCCGGTTCGCAGATCGGAAAAAAAGAAAGCATTGCCGATACGGCGCGTGTGCTCGGAAGAATGTTTGACGGTATCGAATATCGCGGGTACGGTCAGGACTTGGTGGAGGAGTTGGCAAAGTACGCGAATGTTCCGGTGTGGAACGGCTTGACAAACGAATTTCATCCGACGCAGATATTGGCGGATTTTTTAACGATCCGTGAGCATTTCGGAAGCTTGAAAGGGATCAAATTGGTTTACATGGGAGACGCGCGGTATAATATGGGGAATTCTTTGATGGTCGGATGCGCCCAAATGGGCATGCATTTTGTGGCGTGTTCCCCCGAAAAGTATCAACCGTCCGCCCAATTGATTTCGCAGTGCAGGGAAATTGCCGCGCAAACAGGAGCGGTTTTGGAGTTTGAGACGGATCCGATCCGAGCAACGCGGGGGGCACACGTGATCTATACGGATGTATGGGTCTCCATGGGAGAACCGGATGCGGTTTGGGAAGAGCGCATTCGCGAATTGACACCCTATCGCGTCACCGAGAAGTTGATGGACAATGCGGGACCGCAGTGTCGCTTTATGCATTGCCTGCCCGCTTTTCATGATCTGCAAACGGGGATCGGCAAACAGATCTACGAAAAATTCGGACTTTCCTGCATGGAAGTTACAGATGCGGTCTTTGAAGGACCGCATTCCATTGTATTCGACGAAGCGGAAAATCGGATGCATACCATTAAAGCCGTTATGGCGGCAACGCTTTGACGGAATTTTGACCGAAGAACGCCCCGTGGATTCCCACGAGGCGCTCTTCGGTTTTTTATCGGAAGTAATAAATGAAAGACAGATCGGCATCTCGGTATTCTTGCGGAGTCATCCATTTGTTTTGATCTTCTTCCATCTGACCTGTTTCCGCATTATAATAGTAGACCGCATATTCGTAACGATCGGTTTCGGAATAATAGGTCATGGAAACCGCGATCGACGGATACAGGACCCCGTTTTCCCAAATATATTTGGTTGTAGTATCGCGTATCACGGTCAGGTCGGCGTGTTCTGCGGAGGGAGCCGGGGTACTTGTTGTTTGGGTCGTGTATGCAAACACGGAATGAGTATTTTCATCCGTTTTGATATTTGCAAGTCCGGAAAGTGCTTCGGATCTTTCAAACGTTTCCGTGGAAGAATTCCAAAGCCAGCATTGATAAAAAAGGCACTCTTTTTCCAGATCGGTTGCAACCATCACATCCATGTGGCCGTCAAAATTGAGATCCAACACTTGCATGCCGTAGGTGCCGCCTTGGGGGCCGACGCTTTTGCTTGTTTTGAGCTTTTCGGAAAGTAGGATCCCGCCATCCTTTTGGATGACAAGTTGCTTCGCTTGCTTGCCCATCGTGCCGCGGAGCGTGAATGTGAACTCGTTTTGATCCACAACATACAGTGAATCATATCGCTCGGCAGAGCAAGCGGAAAAACAGGTTGCACAGAAACAGATGCAGAGGATCCAAACAACGATTTTTCTTTTCATAAATACCTCAATACCATATGGAAACTTTTTTATTTTATCACAGAACGGGTTGCTTTGCAACCGTTTTTTCTTTTTGGGGGAATTTCCGCAGGTCCCGTTCGGACCGCCCATGCGGAAATCGGTTGTCCGGAATTCGTTCGATCGGATCGGAACGCAAAAGCGACCGCCATCACGATCGGATCTGGCGGTTCGCTTTTGGCAGTTTCGTCTGTAAGCCGGGTTCTGTCTGGAACGGTCATCAATCTGCGCGTCCCGTCACCGGAAACGCTTCGGAATTTCTTCCGTGCCACCCTGAAGTATTTGCCGAACAAGCACTTCCTTGGGTGTTGCTTCGAATAGGGTTTACAGCGGACCTATGTTACCATAGGAACGGGTGAGCTCTTACCTCGCCTTTCCATCCTTGCCGTACGTAACGGCGGTTTCTTTCTGTTGCACTTTCCCGACGGTTACCCGTGGCTGACGTTATC
>CAYPIV010000079.1:0-5244 GCA_964410895.1 uncultured Ruminococcus sp.
TTCCGATCTGGACGGGATCCCGTTCGGCGTAAAGGATAATTATTGCACCCGCGGTCTGCCGACCACATGCGCTTCGAAGATGCTTCGCAATTTTACTCCTCCGTATGATGCAACGGTGATCTCGCGTTTGCGGGAATCCGGAGCGGTATTATTGGGAAAACAGAATATGGATGAATTTGCGTTGGGAAGTTCCAACGAATATTCCGCATTGCAAACCACGTGCAATCCGCACGATCCGCAACGGGTCGCCGGCGGTTCCTCAGGCGGCTCTGCGGCAGCGGTCGCCATGGGAATGGGGAGCTTTGCACTCGGAACGGACACGGGTGGGTCAGTCCGCCAGCCGGCTGCATTTTGCGGCGTTTACGGATTGAAGCCTACCTACGGCGCCGTTTCCCGATACGGGGTGGTCGAAATGGCTTCTTCCATGGATTGTGTCGGGATCCTTTCCCGTTCTGCCGACGATTGCGAGATCTTGTTTCGGCACCTTTCTTTTGCGGATGCCGCAGATGCAACGTCCCGCTCCGTTCCGCCTGCGGACCTTCCGCAAGGACCCCTTTGCATCGCCGTGCCGGACTGCTTTGAGCAGATCCGCCCCGAGCCCTCCGTTGTTGCGGCTTGTCAACGGGCATCTGCCTGTTTTTCCGAATGCGGTGCAACTGTGGAACCGATTGCTTTGCCGGACCCTGAACAGGCGCTGGCTGCATACCGAGTTCTTTCGGCTGCCGAATGTGCATCCAATTTGGCACGGTTTGACGGGATCCGCTACGGGCAAGGTCATATTCAAGCGCAAGATTTGTATTCTCGGTATGCCGATGCCCGTGCGGACGGATTCGGCGATGAGGTAAAACGCAGGATCCTGTTCGGCACTTACGTATTGCAGGGAACCAACAGAGCCTTGTTTTATGAGCGTGCCGTGGCAACACGCGAAAGGATCCGGCAATCGATCTTTCGGCTCTTGTCCCAATCGCATCTGATGCTTTTACCGACGGCATCTACAACGGCATTTGCCGGAAAATCGGTTCCGACATCCGAACGCTATCGCTCGGATCTGTGTACCGTTTACGCGAATCTTGCCGGTGTGCCGGCATTATCCGTGCCGTTCGGCACGGATGAGCACGGAATGCCCGTTGCCGTACAGTTGATGGCGGGGATCGGCTGTGAGTCGCTTCTGTTTCACGCGGCGCGGATCTTGGAGCGCGCAGGCGCAGGTTGTAAAATCCCGAAACGAAAGCACGGGGAGGTGTGATCGCATGTCTTTGGAATCGGAATACGAATCAGTGATCGGATTGGAAGTTCATGCGGAACTGAATACCGAAAGCAAGCTGTTTTGCTCTTGCGCCACGACATTCGGCGCACCGCCGAACACGCTTTGCTGTCCGGTCTGTCTTGGCTATCCCGGTGCGTTGCCTACTTGGAACCGACAGGCGATTGCACTTGCCGCAAAAGCGGGGCTTGCCCTGCATGCAACCGTTCATTCGGTCAGTTATGCGGACCGAAAGCAGTATTTTTACCCCGATCTTCCGAAAGCTTACCAGATCTCCCAGAACGAACATCCGATCTGTACCGACGGATATTTGGACCTTTCGGTAAACGGAACCGAAAAACGGGTCCGCATCGTTCGGATCCATTTGGAGGAGGATGCGGGCAAGCTGATCCACCAAGACGGAAAAACGCTGATCGACGGAAATCGGTGCGGAATTCCGCTGATTGAGATCGTTTCCGCACCGGATTTGCATTCGGGAGCGGAAGTATCTGCGTATTTGAAAGCGTTGCGTTCGGTGCTGATGGCGGCGGGAGTCTCGGACTGTAAATTACAGGAGGGATCCATGCGTTGCGATGTCAATGTTTCCGTCCGCTTGCGCGAAAGTGACGATTACGGTGTTCGGACAGAACTGAAGAATCTCAATTCTTTTTCTTTTGCGGAAAAAGCGATCGCGTTTGAGACCGAACGTCAGATCCGAATTTTGAAGGACGGGGGAACGGTACGCGCGGAGACGCGGCGTTTTGACGCGGAGCGCGGTGAGACCGTTTTGATGCGACGAAAAGAAAGATCGGAGGATTACCGATTTTTGTCCGAGCCGAATTTGCCGCCCATCGTGATATCGGCTTCGATGTTGACAATGTGGAAAAACGAACTTCCCGAGCTTCCGGAAGAGAAAAAAAGGCGATTCCTTTCGCAATTTGAACTTTCGGAGCAAGACGCGGCGTTTTTGTGCAACGAACCGCAACTTGCGGAATATTTTGAATCCGCCGCCGTGTTGACAAGGTATCCTACGTTGTTGTCTCATCTTTTGCTGAGTGATCTGTTACGCTATTGCACGGAAGAACCGTTTTTCTCTCCGGTCTCTGCCGAAAGCATGGCAGAACTGATCGATCTTTTGGGAGAGGGATGCATCAACAGTACCACTGCGAAACAATTGCTGAGTCGGTTGGTACAAGCGGACTTTCCCGTTCGCGAAACGGTCATGCGGGAAGAACTGTATCAGATCCGGGACGAATCCGCAATTCGGAAATGGATCGGGGAAGTGATCGCGGAGAACGGCAGTGCCGTTTCGGATTACCGCAGCGGCAAGCTTCGGGCATTTCGTGCTTTACAGGGAAAATTGATGGCAAAAAGTCGTGGAAGAGCGGATCCGGTCCTTGCGGAACGGTTGCTTCTTTCGGTATTACAGGAGGAAAGTTAAATATGTATTCGTATCTCCCAAAATCCAAAAAGAAAGCCGAAAAGCGGATCTGTGCATTGCTGTTCGGCGCAGGCTTATTGCTCTATGTTCCCACCTGCTTCCCGAAAACGCCGTATCCGGTACTGTTTCAGTTGGGAACGGTGCTCTGCTGTACGGCGGCATTGATGTTCGTCGTCAGGTATCTTGTCAGAAACTATACTTATTCGGTGGAACCATCCGATCTGAATAACGGCTCGTACGATCTTGTTGTGACCGAGCAATACGGAAAACGATTGCGGGTGGTGTGCAGGATCGCCGTGGCGCAAATCACCGCTCTGACTCCGATCACGCCGGAAAACCGAAAGGCGGTTTCCGCAATGCTGCGAAAAAAACGCTTTTTTACCTATGTTTCCGAATTGGCTCCGGTTGGATTATGCGTACTGCAAGTTTGTACGGAAGACGAGATCTGTTACCTGAAAATCAATACCGATGAGCGGCTAAAACAGCTCCTTTCCCCAATTTTATAGCAACTTTTGTCCGTTTTATACCTATTTGTTTCTTGAAAGCAAACAGATATTGTCTTATAATGAGCTTGTGACCATGTGGTCCGATGGACCCAATCATCATAAATGAGGAGAATTTTCGTTATGTCGGTTTCCGTGGCATTGCAACTGTATTCGGTTCGGGAGGATCTGAACCGTAATTTTTACACAACTTTGAAAAAAGTTCGTGACATGGGGTATATGGGAGTAGAGTTTGCGGGACTGTTCGGGCATACGCCGGAAGAAGTGCGCGATATGTGCGCCGATATCGGATTGGTTCCCGTCAGCGCACATGTAGGCTACTTGGATCAAGTGACCGATCCGTATCGCGTATATCAAGACTATCAGACGATCGGTTGCCGTTACGTGGCGGTTCCCATGCTGGGACCTGCCGTCCGCCCGGATCGCGGAAATTTCAGCGCCGTGATCGAAAATGTCCGCATGTTCGGAAAGATCGCCAAACAGTACGGGATCCAACTGCTGTATCATAACCACGATTTTGAATTTTGGAAGTTGGACGGTACCTATGCGTTGGATGTGCTGTATTCGTCGGTCCCTGCGGAGCTGTTGCAAACCGAGGTGGATATCTGTTGGGCAAAATTCAGCGGAGTCGATCCGGTCGCTTATTTGAAAAAATACAGCGGACGCGCTCCGGTCGTGCATTTGAAAGACTTTTTCTGCACGCCGATCGACGATCCCGACCATGCACCGCGGGAAGCTTGCCGTCTGGTTGTTCCGAATGATTTCGAGTACCGCCCGGTCGGATCCGGCATGCAGGATATCCCGGCAGTTATGGAAACCGTAAAGACGTTGGAAACGCAATGGGTCGTGGTAGAGCAGGACGCTCCTTCCATGGGACTGTCGGCTTTGGAATGCGCGGAAAAGAGCTGTTTGTATTTGAAAGACTATATTTGAGAACGGTCGGCGACCGTAACGGAATTGCCGAGTGGATAAAAATGAAACATTTAGGAGGATCGTATTATGGGTTTGGATGACTTTATGTACAATCAGGAGAAAAAGACCGTTGATGCTTCCAGAAAATTGCGGATCGGTATCATCGGATGCGGATGGATCGCAGGGGCACATATCAATTCCTATAAGAATCAGTCCGATATCGAATTGGTTGCGGGATGTGATCTGATCCCCGGAAAAGCTGCCGCATTTTTCAAAGAGAACGGTGTTGAAGGTGTTAAGACCGACTATGCTTCCCACAAGGAAATGTTGGATGACGAGAGTTTGCATTTGGATGCGGTCTCGGTTTGTACTTACAACCGTCAGCATGCGGAACCCGCCATTTACGCGTTGAAGAAAGGTGTCAACGTATTGCTGGAAAAGCCCTTTACCGTAACTACCGAAGAAGCGGTTGCCGTTATGCGGGCGGAAAAAGAAAGCGGAAAGATCCTTTCGATCGGTTTCCAACCCCGCATGGATGCAAACATGAAAATGATCAAGAAGATCGTGGAATCCGGTGAATTGGGACAGATCTACTACATCCAAACCGGAGGAGGTCGCCGCCGCGGAATTCCGACTCCTTTCGGAACCAGCTTTATTGAAAATGAAACTGCCGGAATCGGTGCTTTGGGCGATATCGGTTGTTATTCGTTGGATATGGTGCTGAATGCCATCGGATATCCGAAACCTCTGACGGTTTCCGGATATACCTCCGCATTTTTCGGAACCGATCCCAATTATTGCAATTATCAGGCGATCGGGCATCCCGAATATGCGAAAAAATTTGCCGTAGATGATTTTGCCGCTGCTTTTGTTCGGTTGGAGGGCGGGATCGTTTTGGATTTCCGGATCGCATGGGCGATGAATGTGGATACTCCCGGTGATACGATCATTCTCGGTACCAAAGGCGGTTTGCGGATTCCGTCTACCGGTTGTTGGAACGGAACGGTCGGCGGCCCCATGATCCTGTATCATGAGGTCTGCGGTGAACAAACGCAAACCGAGATCCCGATCATCGAAATGAAAGAGAACCTCTTTGATCTGAAGATCCGTACGTTCTTGGATGCCATTAAAAACAACGGAACGGC
>CAYPIV010000080.1:0-5239 GCA_964410895.1 uncultured Ruminococcus sp.
AGTTGCTGTCATCCTGAACGGTCATATTGACGATGACCCTGTTTTCCGCATCGCGTTGGTGCGTTCGTTTCGTGCTTGATTTTTGTGTTGTTTTTCGGAATCTCTTCAACATACCGATCATCCTTTGAAAACGATTTCGGGATCAAGGACGGCCGAACCCGCCGCGAGGTCCTCCTCCGCCGTGTGGTCCTCTTCCGCCGGGACCGCCCATACCTCCCATCGGACCGCGCGGACCGCCCATCGGACCTCTGCGCGGAGGCGGAGGAGGCATCATGCGCCGTCTGCGGCGATGTGCGATTCCGCTCAGCATGGAAATACCGATCGCCGTGCCCGCAATGGTTGCCGCGGTCTTGGCAAGATCCGAAGTTTGATCGGTGTTGTTTTGGTTGTTTTGGTTGTTTTGATTTTGGTCGTTTTGATGAACTGCCGTACCGCAGTTCGGACAGAAGTTTGCATTTTCATGCAACTGTGTACCGCATTTAACGCAATAAGCCATAAAATTCCATTCCTTTCGATTTTTCGATTTTGTTTTGATTACCGTTCTTCCATCACGCTCATATAGGCGGGACGGATAATCTTATCCATACAGATCAGTTCTTCCATCCGATGTGCGCTCCAACCGACGATCCGCGCAATGGCAAACATCGGGGTGTACAGTTCCTGCGGAATACCGAGCATATCGTAAACGAATCCGCTGTAAAAATCCACGTTGGGGCTGACCCCTTTGTAAATATGTCGGTGTTGCGCGATCAGTTTCGGGGCAAGCTCTTCCACAGTTTGATACAGGGTAAGATCATCGCCGCGTCCTTTTTCAGCTGCAAGTTTCTCAACGTATTGTTTGAATACGCGTTCTCGCGGATCGGAAAGCGAATACACAGCGTGCCCCATACCGTACACAAGTCCCTTTCGGTCAAAAGCTTCTTTTTGAATGATCTTGGTAAGATATGCCCCAACCTCATCTTGATCCCCGCAATCGGACACATGGCAACGGATATCTTCCATCATTTCCATCACCTTTCGGTTGGCACCGCCGTGTTTGGGACCTTTCAGCGATGACATTGCCGCCGCGATGGTCGAATAGGTATCCGAACCGGAAGAAGTGATCACGCGGGTCGTGAAAGTGGAATTATTTCCGCCGCCGTGCTCCATATGGAGGATCAGAGCCGTATCCAAAACTTTTGCTTCGGTTGGAGTATATTGCCGATCCGGCCGAAGCAGCATTAGAAAATTCTCCGCCGTGGAGAGATCCGGATCGGGATGGTGAAGCACCATGCTGCCCCTGTTTTCATAGTAGTTGTAGGCATGATACGCATACACCGCCAGCAAAGGCAATTCGCCGATCATTTGAATGCATTGACGAAGGGAGTTGCTCACACAGGTATCATTGGCTGCTTCATCGTAGGATGCCAAGGTCAAAATACTGCGCGTGATCGAATTCATGATGTCCTCGCTCGGAGCTTTCATGATCACATCTCGTGTAAAGTTGGTGGGAAGCGTTCTGCATTCCCCGATCAATGTCCGAAACTCTTTTGCGGCGGTCGCATCCGGCATCTCGCCCATCAAAAGCAGATACGCGATCGTTTCATAGCCGAGCTCCCGCTCGCCCATGGCTCCGAGAAGATCTTCCACCCGATACCCGCGGTACCACAGTTCTCCGTCGCAAGAGGTCTTTTTTCCGTTCACGATCTTTGACGCCACGATCTTCGATATATTGGTAAGTCCCGCGAGAACTCCGTTCCCGTTTTCGTCCCGAAGTCCCTTTTTCACTCCGTATTCTTCGTACAGCCGCGGCGCAATATCGTCATTTTTACGGCACAGTGATTCTTGCCGATCGGAATATTCTCTCAGTCGATCAAGCATCCGATTCCCCGCTTTCTTCTTGCAATTCACAATCCATCACATGCTCCAAGTCTTTCAGCAACCCGAATAACGTAACAAGTTTTTCTTCCCCGAATCGTTCGATCACTCTTCCGTAATACTCCTTTAACCGTTCCTCTTGACATTGCATCAACGCGATCCCCGATTCCGTGATCGTTACGTAAGTGCCGTTTTCTCCGTTGCCGTCATGTCCCCAAGAGATCATTCCCTTGTCGCGCAATTCGGAAACGATTTTGGAAGTTTTCGGAATCGGCAGATGCAATTCTTCGGCGATCTCTTTCAGGTAAGTCCTCTCGGAACCGTTTCCGTTTTTGCAAATAGAACCCGAGATCCGATGCAAAGCAATGTATTCCGGAACGGATATTTCCCGAAACAGATTTGCCACCTGCCCTTGATTTAATAAATATCTGTGATAAGTCAATTCACTCGACAGTTCGGTCATTTCTCGATGCATCATCCTGCATTTCCTCCTTTTCCGTAACCGGATCCGTCTAAATACCGATTGACATTTTCGGTCATTCTTTGTGTGTACGTTTGCAAAACACGCAATTCGTCCTCGGAAAACCCGTTGCAAAGGATCGAAAGGAAATCCTTTTGCGCCCGCTGTCCGGCTGCAATAACTTCCTTACTTTTTTCGCAAAGCCGAAGATGAATGGTCCTTCTGTTGCTGCCCTCATAAGCACCTTGGAGGTATCCGCGTTCTTCCAGATCCCGTACGGAAGCGGACATATGCGATTTTGTGATCTTCAATTTTTCCACCAGATCGGTTGCGGTGTCGCTTTTTTCGTTTTTATCCAAGAAAAGCAACACAAGAAGCTCGGTCAATGTCAAATGATATTCTTCGCAGATCGAACCGAACAAAACGGAATGAAGTTCCCGATTGGCATACAAATTTTCGAAAATACGATTCATAGATCCCCCCAAAGGTCGGTTTTTGAACTGTTCGCCAACGAACTGTTTTTATTATACCAATGAAAAGATATGCTGTCAAGAGAGTTTAAAATGATGTTACGGATCCTTTACAATCTTTACAAGTTGCAAAAAAGCGGGAATTGATGAAACCTCACCGACATTGCCGACACAACACTGTTTTTTTGCGCATGTCTCTCGATCATCTTCACGATCTCTTCTGCCGTTTTTCGGATCTGTTCTCCGTTGGAGATCGTCGGTGTTCCGTCACCGTCCTGCGCACCGTACACACCGAAATACGAATGACAGCCGCCGTCAATCACAACTTCCGTAAAATCATCCGGCAAATTTATTTTGTTCGTTTCATATTTCTCGCGATTCAGCACGCGATCTTCGCTTCCGTAGATCGAAAGCACATCAAGGTCGGTATCCGACAGATCCGCCGTAGCATACGAACCGAGCAAGATCAAGCCCTCGTAATCGTCCGTGTGGTCGGCAAGATAAGATGCCGCCATGGAACCGCCGAGCGAATGACCGCCGATGTACCACTCCTTGATCTCGGGATACTGCTCTCGGATGCCGTCTGCGGCATTGATATCCAACACGGCAAGTCGGAACGGCATCTCCACAAGAACGCAAAGGACCCCTTCACGGGCAAGCGCCGCCATCAAGAGCTGATACGCATTGTGATCCACCTTGCCGCCGGGATAGAAGATCAAACCTATGGTAGCGTCATGCGGTTCGAATACCACGGTTCCGTTTTTCTGTGTGGAAACCGCAATCTTCTCCTCATCGGAAAACGCCGCGATCGCCCCTTCATACGCGTGATAATAATCCCCGACATAGATCGCGCATGCACCTGCGATGACGGCAAGTGCAAGAAAGACCGATGCCGCTATGATCCATCGGTTTCGTTTGTGATGATCGAAAAAATGCATACTTTTCCCCTTTCCTCAACGGTCTCCCGGTTTCTGATTTCCGTTTGCCACTGCATTGTTGATCTTTTTCATTCGGTCGGATATCTGTTTCGGGGTCCCCTCGATCCCCGCCGGGTCTCCATCGGTCCGGCGGATCGCCCCCTTTCGGAGTCCCCTCAAGGAATTCCTTTACGGAAGAGAAAACCGTAGCGGGACCGCATACCGAACGTACTGCGATTTTCATTTTTGCACAGACCGATCTTTTGATTCGGCATAGAAATAAACGGAATCATCACCGATACGAATCAGCAGGGTGGCTTCCTCACTGCCGTCATGATATTTCGTTGCGGATACCGTTGCATATCCCGTTTTCCCGTCAATCGTGATCTCGTAATCGGTACCGTCCGGCGTCGTGTTGATCGCCCGATAAGTGCCCGTGTACGTTTTCTTGCCGGTCGCATCGATCACCGTAAGCACTCCGTCCTTTGCCGTCAATGTCAAATCGATGATCTTTGCATCGGGATATACCCCGTCGGACGCACCGACGGCGGGGACGGTAACCGATTCCCCCTCGGTGTGCATTACCGTTCGCATGTGCCATTCGTACTTTTCAATACGGAACGATTCCGTACCGCAAGCCGAAACGTTCAAAATGAGGATGCTCAAAAGCAAAAAAGCAACAATCAATTTTTTCATAACAGTTTCTCCTGTTCGGAAAATTCTGGGATGTCCCCGCAAAACCGCGCTTGCTTTCGCATACAACGGTTTGAATCTGTCGGGGACGAAAAACGAATGCTGTGTACGGCATAAAAATGGCATCGACCGATCTGCTGTATCTTCTTCGATTATAGCACAAAATTCGAAATCGGTCAATCCGTTTTGCCTTTTTTAGCAATGCGGGATTACCGTACCTCGGACACGAATCCCGAATCTCACGGTAAAAATGAAAAAAAACGGAAAAATGATTGACGGAACAACCGAAATCTGCTATAATATTACTTAATATTGAAATCGGCAAAGGAGAACCGCATGGAAAATCAAACACGGAAAGGTTGGCTTTACCTTTTACCTGCCCTCCTGCTGTTGGGGGTCTTTATGATCTACCCGCTCATCGATGTTTTTATTTATTCCTTTGAAGAGGGCTATAATTCCGCTTCGCAGACCGCGACGGGAATCGGGTGGTATAACTATTTGTACGTGTTGCACGATCCCTATTTTTTACAGGCTTTGAAAAACACGTTCTTGTTGGTCGCAATCACAGTGCCGCTTTCCACGGCATTTGCGCTGTTGATCTCCTTGGCGCTGGTCTCCGTGAAGCGGTTGCGAAACCTGTTTCAGACCATTTATTTTCTCCCGTATGTCACCAACACTTTGGCTGTCGGAATGGTCTTTATGATCCTGTTTCAAAAGACCGAATATACGGAGGGGCTTGTCAATGCGATCCTCGCGCTGTTCGGAATGACGCCGATCGATTTTATCAAAGGACCGTATGCGGCAAAAATGTTCGTGCTGTGTTTTTACACCGTTTGGACCGT
>CAYPIV010000081.1:0-5188 GCA_964410895.1 uncultured Ruminococcus sp.
GTATGTAATCGGAATCACAGCTGATCCGGTAAAAGTAATCGGTCGCCTCTTTCGGGGATGACCGATAGAGGGTTTGAAAGCGTCGGATCACTTCGCTCGGACGCGGAGTCAAAAGTCCCATCAGCTTGGTATCAAACAGGTCTCTCCCCGTGATTCCGTTGTCCGGGATCACTTGTTGCGAAACGGCATAATCGCAGAGCCCTCCGAGGATTTCCTCCAAAGAAAGATTCGGGATCGGCGCAACCGCATCCGGGAACGCAACGATCTGCAACGTTTCCATTAAACGGTTTCGAAAAAATACGCGGTCCTGCGGATCGATCAACTCCTTTTGAACGGCATAGTCCAACAAGCTTTCCATCAAACTGTACACATTTTGTTCCATCTGTAATTCCAATCTCCCGTTGTAATCTTTTGCAAACAAACTTTCTCGCTTAACAGCGAAAAAGCTTGATCTTTTCTTTGTATTTTTATTCCAAGATCCGCGTTGCATGCTTCCTCATAAAACCAAACGCTTGCGGAACAAGTTTTTCTTTGTATACTGCATTTATTATATCACGAAATCATTTTTTTGTAAACGGAAAACAAAGAAGTTTTTTTGGAAAAAGCGGAAAAAATTCTAATTTGTCCCCGCCATCGGCAACACGGTGTCAAAAACGGACCTTAGGCTGAAAACGGTTGACTTTTTTTGCCCTTTATGCTATAATCGAAAAAAACGTAATCAAAGGAGAAATTTGCGATGGCACGGTACAAAACCGATATTCGACCGTTTACCAAGCAGTTCTATCGAGGAAACCGATTCTGTTTTTTCATGATGTGGATCAAGATCTTCTTGGAAGTTGTCAGCGCTTTGCTGGTGGCATGGCTCCTGCAACAATTTTTGGACTTGATCGGCGGTTACGAAACCGGGTTTACCCTGTCGGAGTTGGTCGGTATCTCTCTGCTTTTGGTTGCCGTTCTGCTCCTCGCATATTTGATCGAATACATCGTTAAGCCGAAATGGATCACACGCGGGATCTCGCAATATAAAGAATTTCTGTTTGAAGAGCTGACGAAGAAAAAAATATCGGCTTTTTCCGGCGAGAACAGTGCCACCTATCTTTCGGCATTGACAAACGATATTCAAACCATTGAAGAAGGATATCTTTGGAGCCGATTTGCCGTGTGGGAAAGTTTATTTAGCTTTTTCGGAGCCGTTGCAATGATGTTGTATTACAGCCCGCAGTTGACGCTCATTGCGGCGGGGCTCTCGCTGTTGCCCTTGATTGCTTCCGTATTGACCGGAAATTTGGCTGCGCGGAAAGAAAAAGCGGTATCCGATCAAAACGAGATCTATACTTCCACTTTGAAAGATTGCCTCGGCGGATTTTCCGTGATCAAGTCGTTTCAAGCCGAAACACAAATGATCCGTGTATTCAAAAGCAACGTCAAAGCGTTGGCGTCCGCACAATGCCGTCGACAGAAAACGACGATCCTCGTTGAAATGTTCGCATCCGTTGCGGGTACGATCGCCCAGCTTGGGGTCTTTATTTTCGGTGCCTATTTTGTACTGTCCGAGAAAAACATCTCCGCCGGCTCAACACTCCTCTTTTTACAATTGATGAATTATATTCTGACTCCGATCGCAATCATCCCGACCTACCTTGCCAAACGGAAAGCAGCCGGAACGCTGATCGAAAAAATCGCACTTGCATTAAATCACAATGTACGGGAGGAACCGAAAAGTTCGAAAAAAAGATTGGAGCGCGGCATCACGATCCAAAATCTTTCTTTCGGATACGGATCCGGAAAAAAGGTCCTCGAAAACATCGATTGCACTTTTGAACTTGGGAAAAAATACGCAATTGTAGGTGCTTCCGGCAGCGGAAAATCCACACTTTTGAATCTATTGCTTGCATCCGATCATAATTATACCGGAAAGATCCTGTATGATGATACCGAGTTGACACAGATCGGCAGCAGCGACCTGTATACGATGGAGAGCGTGATTCAGCAAAACGTATTCGTTTTTAACGCAACCATTCGGGAAAACATTACCATGTTCCGCTCTTTTCCCGAAGAGGAAGTGCAGGAAGTGATTCGGCTTTCTGGGTTATCCGCCTTGGTAGAAGAAAAAGGGATCGATTATCTTTGCGGGGATAACGGCAGCGGATTGTCCGGCGGGGAGAAGCAACGCATATCCATTGCAAGAAGTTTGCTGCAAAGATCTCAAGTTCTTTTGGCGGACGAAGCAACCGCTTCTTTGGATGCGGAAATTGCCAACCAAGTAGCCGATTCACTTCTTCGACTGCAAGGCGTTACCTGTATCATTGTAACGCACACTTTGGAAGAAAGCATCTTGAAACAGTATGACAAGATCTTTACCTTCAAGAACGGTTCCATTACGGAAAGCGGTACATTTGACGAATTGATCGACAAAAAAGGATATTTTTATTCCCTCTTTACCGTTTCCCAATAGACCGTTCCGATGGAGAAACGCAGAAACAGGATCCTATCCGACTCGGTCCGGTACCGAAATCCGCCCATTCGAAAAAAGTCGCTCCCGATGGATTCGGAGAAAATCTGCGGTACGGCACCGATCTTCGGAACTTCAAAACAGGGCGACCCGTCTCACAACGGGTCACCCTGTTTTTTGGAACATTCTTTATTTAATTTAATGGTACAAACCGCGCTTTACGTAAGAAGTATGCAGAATTTCATGTGCTTTATGGCTGTTCGGAGCACCGAAGAACTCATCATACAACTTTTGCACAGCCAAATTATCCTGCGATTTCCGCAACGCGGTATTGGCATCATCCCGATACAAAACAGCGGCACGAACCGCACGCAGGTCCGTATTCATACGCACGCTTGCAGGCTGGATCGGCTGACCTCCGCCGTTGACACAACCGCCCGGGCATCCCATGATCTCAATAAACTGCACATCGAGTTCACCCGACTTCACACGGTTCAAAAGCTCCTTTGCCATACCGGTACCGGAAGCAACGGCTACCCGAACGGTGAGGTCGCCCAACTGATAAGAAGCAATCTTAATGCCCTCAACGCCGCGCACTTCGTTGAAATCGACTTTTTCCAGCTTTTTCCCGAGAATGACTTCCGCAGCGTACCGAAGAGCTGCTTCCATAACACCGCCGGTAGCGCCGAAAATGGCACCTGCACCGGATCCGATCGCAAACGGATCGTCAAATGCGGCATCCTCCAAAGCGCGGAAGTTGATACCCGCTTTCTTGATCATTCTGCCGACTTCACGGGTCGTGATCGCATAATCCACATCCGGAACCCCTGCCGCAGCTTGATCGGCACGTCCCACTTCAAACTTCTTTGCCGTACACGGAATTGCGGAGACCATTACGATATCTTTCGGGTCCCAACCCATTTTTTGAGCATAATACGTTTTTACCACCGCACCGAACATCTGCTGCGGAGACTTACAAGTGGAAAGATTGTCTACAAATTCCGGGAAATAGTGCTCGCAGTATTTGATCCATCCGGGAGAACAGGAAGTGATCATCGGCAAAGTGCCTTGATTTTGGATCCTGCCCAACAATTCGTTGGCTTCCTCCACGATGGTCAGATCCGCTGTCAAATTCATATCGTAAACGCCCTCAAATCCCAGCGCTTTCAAAGCGGCAATCATTTTTCCTTCACAATCGGTCCCCGGCTCATATCCGAAGCATTCTCCGATCTGTGCGCGAACGGAGGGAGCGGTGCAGATCACCGTATGCTTGGAGGGATTTGCCAAAGCGGCAAATACACCGTCCGTATCGTCCCGTTCATACAGCGCACCTACCGGGCAGGCAACGATACACTGCCCGCAATTGATGCAGGATGTATTTTCCAATGCTTGCTCGAATGCGGAACCGATATACGTATCGAAACCGCGGTTGTTTGCTCCGATAACACCGATCTTTTGTACCTTTGCACAGGTTGCAACGCAACGGCGGCAAAGAATGCATTTGTTGTTATCACGGATGATCGGCGTTTTCGCATCGATCTCATAGTGATTGACTTCTCCGACAAATCCGGATGAATTGACGCCGTATTCACGGCAAAGCGCCTGCAACTCGCAATTGGTAGACCGAACACAAGACAGACAATCCTGATTGTGATTGGACAGAAGCAACTCCAAATTCATTTTTCGGGAAGCGGCGATCTTCGGAGTATTGGTCTTGATCTCCATTCCGTCGGTACAGGGATATACGCAAGCGGTCACCATGCGCCAAGGTCCCAATGCGGGACCGCGCATCTCCGCAACTTCAACCAAGCACAAGCGGCATGCTCCGATCTCGTTGATATCCTTGAGATAACAGAGCGTGGGAATATCAATATGCGCCTCTTTCGCGGCTTCCAGAACCGTGGAACCCTTGGCAACAGAATACTCTGTACCGTTAATTTTTACTTTTATCATATCCATTTGTCCACAATTCCCCTTTCTTATTGCTTGGAAATAGCTTTGAACTTACAGGTTGGCATACAAGCTCCGCACTTTACGCACTTAGCGGGATCAATCGAGAACGATGCCAATTTATGTCCCGGTGCAATATAATCGGTTCTGGTAATTGCAGATGCTGGGCAATTCTTTGCGCACATACCGCAACCGATACACTTATCCGCGTCGATGGTGAAGCGCAACAGCTTTTTACAAACACCGGCAGGACACTTCTTGTCCACGATGTGCGCGATATATTCCTCACGGAAGTACCGCAGGGTGGAAAGGACGGGGTTCGGAGCCGTTTGTCCCAATCCGCACAGAGATGCGGATTTGATGTAATTGGAGAGCTCTTCCAAACGATCCAAATCTTCCATTTCGCCGTTTCCGGAAATGATCTTGTCCAAGATCTCCAGCAAACGCTTGGTACCGACACGGCAAGGAGTACATTTTCCGCAGGATTCATCGACCGTAAAGTCAAGGAAGAAACGAGCAATATCCACCATGCAGTTGTCCTCGTCCATAACGATCAATCCGCCGGATCCCATCATCGAACCGATGGCGATCAGATTGTCGTAATCGATCGGCGTATCGATCAAATGCGCGGGAATGCATCCGCCGGAAGGACCTCCCGTTTGCGCTGCTTTAAACTTCTTTCCTCCGGGAATACCGCCGCCGATCTCTTCGATGATATGGCGCAGTGTCGTTCCCATGGGTACCTCGACAAGACCGGTGTTTTTGATCTTTCCGCCGAGAGCGAAT
>CAYPIV010000082.1:0-5119 GCA_964410895.1 uncultured Ruminococcus sp.
GGGCATCCAATTTGTTCGGAAAATCGCTGTATGAGTTGGTCAACGAGGGATTGCACGCCAAGTTGGATCATATGCCGGAGGAATCCCGCAAAAAACTTTCGGAAACATTGGAGCGGATCATCAACGATGGCAGCAACGGGTTGATCTGTATTTTGCTTTAACTGCCATGTTGCAAAATAACAAACCGCACTGTTCGATGCGGCTTTTCGCAAACGCGGCGGTTCCGCTCAAAAGGGGACGCAGACAAATGTCTGCGTCCCCTTTGATATTACAGGTAATACGTTTCCGCAAATTCGATCAACGGCGTAGGATCGTCCAATCCGTGCGGATGATGGTCGCACCCGGGTTTTACCGTTTCGAATACCGTTCCGCCGCCTTTGCGGTAAAGTTCCGCCAATACGGCGCCGTTTTCACAGTACGGTACGATCCGGTCGCTGTCGCCGCCGACAACGAAAACGGGAATGTTTGCTTGTAAAAGTTCGTTTACGTGATCGATCGGGTGGTTTCGGTCGTTGATCAGATCCGAAATCGTTTTTCCGGTCGTGCATACGTATTCCTCGTAAAGCTCTCCGGTACCATCACCAATCCCGCAAGGACAGCTCAACAGGTTGAGCACGGGAGCATCCAAGTAAAGCGCCGCGACCCGTTCCGGATGAGCGGCTGCGAAATAAACGGCAAACATGCCGCCGCAACTGAGCCCTTCCGGCAAACATTTGGAACAAAATGCATACTCCCTTTCCAAAAAAGCACAAAAATGCGCTTTGATCTCCGTATCGATCGGGTCATACCAACGATGCAGATTGGACACATACGCCAAGTGGTAACCGCGTTTCAGCATGGCAAGGTCAAAATCGGGGAACGGGCAAAAATACTCGGTACGGAAGATCCAAGGGTTTCCCGCTTTCGGGTGATCGGAAAACACAACGGTCGCATTTCTTTCTTCGAACGGGAAATCGATTCGGCGAAACCCGTTCCAACGTGTTGTTTGCGGATTTGACATGGTATTTCTCCTTTTTATCGTTGATTTCTTTGCGCTTTCGCTTGACAAAACGGTTGTTTCAAGGTATAATGATCGGACGACCCAACGGAAGGGGGAGATCATCCATGAACGGTTTTGCCCGTTGTTTTGCCCATTTTTCAACGATCACTCGACATCGGCATCTTGTGATGCGATATTGTTTTCGTGTCGGGATCGGTCCTCGCGGAATGCTTCATGACCTGTCTAAGTACAGTCTTACGGAATTTTCGGCAGGCGTACGGTATTATCAGGGCGATCGCAGTCCGAACGCGAAGGAACGGGAAGTTTTGGGATATTCCGCGGCATGGATGCATCACAAGGGACGCAATCGACATCACTTCGAATATTGGAACGATATCGATCCGAATACCAAACGGTACGGACCGGTGGAAATGCCGATCCGGTTTGTGAAAGAGATGTTTTGCGATCGGGTCGCAGCCAGCAGGATCTACCGCGGAGCTGCCTATACGGACGAGTATCCGTTGACCTATTTTCGTGCGGGAAATGCGAGATCGCAAATGCATCCGAGAACGGCGGCAACCTTAGAACAATGGCTTGTGATGCTTGCGGAGCAAGGCGAGGATGCCACGTTCGCTTATCTGAAAACGGTCCCCAACGGGAATAAAAAGAGGACGGTCGGTTAATTGCGGTTCACGATTCCGCAAAGCGGTCCGCGTAAGCGGTTGCCAAACGGTCGCATCGCTCATTGTAGGGGTGACCGTGATGGCCTTTTACCCATACGAAGGTCACTTCGTGGATCTCCAAAAGCGACAGCAATTTTTCCCACAAGTCGGTGTTCAGCGCAGGGGATCGGTCTGCTTTTTTCCAACCGTTTGCTTTCCATGCGGTTACCCACCCACGATTGATTGCATCGGTCAAATATTTGGAATCCGATGTCAAAGTCACACGGCACGGTTGATTCAGGGCGGAAAGTGCTTCAATGGCAGCTGTCAGCTCCATGCGGTTGTTGGTGGTGCAGGCTTCTCCGCCGGAAAGTTCTTTTTCGACGGTTCCGAACACCAAAACGGCGCCCCAACCGCCGTGTCCCGGATTTCCGCGGCAAGCACCGTCGGTATAAATTTCAACTTGCTTCATCTTGTTTCCTCCGCAAGATGCCGGAGTGCGGAATACCGGCAACATTCGCATTGATTATAACACAAAAAAGAGATATTTTCAACCGAATCTGAATTTTTTTTGAAAAAAGCTTGATTATTTGTTAACTTTTGTTTATAATAGTAGCGTATGTGACGAAAAAGCGGAGAAACAAAGCCGATTGCATTTGTCAATTCGCCAAGAAAGGGAAGGTGTTCCATGGATAGGACTCTGAATGAGCCTGAAACGGAATCAAGTAAAACGATTATGAGAAACGAAACGCCGTGTGGCGGAGAAACCTCTTCGGATGACCGTTATCGGAAACCGAAACGTCGGAGACATTTTTTTGACCGCTCGGACGGATATTTGCTTCGAACCATCAATCCCATGAATAAATTTATGCCGTATATCATGCCGCAGAGATGTGACGCATGCAATACATATGCGGACATGTTTGATGTAACGAAAACCGATAAATTTTGCCGGGAAAAGGTAAAGTCCGGAATGGCGAACTTCGGCTTTTTGCACATCATGCTGGCAGCATATGTGCGTGCGATCTCGCAACGCCCCGGGATCAATCGATTCGTCAGCGGTCAAAAGATCTACGCCAGAAATAACATCGAAGTGGTCATGACGGTCAAAAAAACATTGTCGTTGGATTCTCCCGACACCTGTATCAAGGTCTATTTTCAACCGGATGATACGGTAGATGAAATTTACGAGAAGTTCAATCGGATCGTTACGGATATTCAAAGCAGACCCGATGAAAAAAGCAGTTTCGATAAGGTGAATAAGATTCTGTCGCTGATCCCCGGGCTTTTATGCCGTTGGACGGTCAAGTTTTTGAACTTTCTGGATTATTTCGGGCTCCTTCCCAAAAAGTTGTTAAAGGTGAGTCCGTTTCACGGTTCCATGATCATTACCAGCATGGGATCCCTCGGAATCCGTCCGATTTATCACCATATCTACAATTTCGGAAATCTTCCGGTCTTTTTGGCGTACGGCGGCAGACGTTCGGTCGTTTCCTGTGACAAAGAGGGAAAAGCTTCCGTGAAGAAATATATCGAGATCAAGGCGGTCACGGACGAGCGGATCTGTGACGGATACTATTACGCATCCGCGTTTAAAATGGTAAAACGGTTGGTGGAAAACCCGGAGTTGTTGGAAGTTCGCCCCGATCGGGTCTTTGAGGATATTGATTGATTTTTTAGTCGACTGTGTGACATTTTTGCGATTTTTCGAGAAAATGCCGCACGGTCGGTATTTTTTGTGTTTGTTCCTTGAAAAAGAGGTGTATGACTTTTTTGTTTTTTGAATTTACGATGATTTTTTTAAAATAAATGGTGCGGAAGTATTTACAAAAAGCAAAAAGTATGGTATACTTTCTAAATAGGACTATTATTAAAAAATAAGAAAGGATTTTTTCTTATGCACGTAAATGCTTCTCCAGAACAGGCACCGAATAATCCGTGGTGTCAACCCGGTGCCGTACCGCAAGCGAAAAAGTCCGATCTGATCTTTTCTTTTTTTGCGGTTGCGTTTTGCGCCCTTGCGTTTCCGTTCGCTTCCGTGGAATTTGTTACATTCGGGATCTTGGTGCTTTTGTTCGTAGCCGTGATCCGTATGGCAAGAGTCCCGTCTGCGGTTGCGGCGGTCCTTGTTATTGCGGCGGCGATCGGAACGATCCAATTTTCCGTTGGGGCTGCGGCGCTGTGTTTGATGGTTGGAATTTGTTCGCTTGCGTTCCTGTTCACCGTGTTGCAACGTCCGTATTTGGCGTTGTTGCCGTTGCTTGTTTCGTTTGTTGCCGCATTTGCGATTTCCGGTGATTGGAGATCTGCGGTGTTAACGTTAACGTTCCTTCCGGCGGCGCTTTTTTTGGCTGCCGCAACCAAGCGGAACGAAGGTCGCACCGAACGTATTTGTTGGACCGTCGGCGGATTGCTTCTGTACGCGGCATGCATTTTGTCCTACTTGCTTTGCAAAAACAGCGCGGCAATGGGAACGGATATCCCCGGGTATCTTTCGGCTTTACGAAACGAGTTTTCCGAATGGATGTTCGGTACCTATGAGTTGTTGCTGAGCACTTTGCGTGAGACTTCCGCTGAGGTATCTTCGGATACGGTTCAGGAACTTACGCAGAGCTTCAATCGGGAAACGTTTGATGAGATCGCATCCCTTTTGTTCAACTTGATCCCTGCGGGAATGATTATGATTTGCAGCGTTTTGGCATACGGTGCGCAACTGTTGCTGAATGCACAGTACCGTTCGGCGGGAATGAGCAGTGTGGTAACTCCGGAAGCAACGGTATTCACCATGCGTTGGATCTCGGCTTTGCTGTATATCGTTTCGTTGGTGATCACGGTCTTTGCCGATCAAACTTCGGTTTTTGTAACGGTTGCCGAAAATGTTTGCCTGATCTTTTTGCCCGGTCTTTGCGTGTGTGCCGTGACGGGGATCGTACAAACGTTGCGCCGCGCTACGGGGCGGGGAAAAGCATTTTTGATCCTCTTGCTCGCGGTGATGCTGTGCTGTAATTTCTTTGCTGCTTTTTACTTTTTGGCTTTTTGGGGTGCATACCAATGCATTATGCAGGCATTGCAACGAAAGCTTTTGAAGAAAACGGTCGGGGCGGACCAAGACCGTGACTCTCATCGCGATGACAACAACGGGGATCATTGATCTCCGCAGAGCTTTGGAAGGAAATCTCGAAAAGGAGATATGACAGATGCAAAAAAATAAAAGATCCGCTTTTCGCACCGATCTGCGGGCACCGTTGATCGTATGTGCCGTACTCGGCTTGTCCTTTTTGCTGCTTTGCGTTGCCTGCGTTTATTGGGTGCCGCAAGAGCATTTTTGGAAGTTTGCTTTGGCGATCGGATGTGTCTATGCGGTAACCGTCGGCGGAACGCTTTGGGCATATTTGGTGCGGTTCCACCGGATCACGCTTGCCAATGATGCCGCCGAGTTGATGACGACGGAAGTCAGTGATATGTTCCGTTACGTGGT
>CAYPIV010000083.1:0-5117 GCA_964410895.1 uncultured Ruminococcus sp.
AACAATCCTCCGCTGACAACATCCCGCGAATCATCGGCAACGGAGGAGATCTCCAATGACTCATATGGTTTCGGGCAGGCAATTGCCGCCGCCTCACACAAAATCTTCAGTTTCACGATACCGCTCCTTTCAAAAAATGGTTTTCCACTTCCTGACCGAAACGGTCGTGACGATCTCGCTAATCGAAATCGTCCTGATACAAAAAGGTAACTTCAATCACGGTGCCTTTCGGAACTTCGGTTCCCGCCGGCAAAGATTGTTGCACAGCGGTCGCACCGGTTCCCGAAAGATAATTTTTTGTTCCGAGGATCCGAATGTTGAGCCCTGCGTCGATCAACGTTTGATTCGCCGCGGCAGCCGTCATTCCGACCAGATTCGGAACCTTGACCGTCGTTTCTTCCGCAGCCTTATCCGTGTAAAAGATAATGATTCCAGAATTTTTCTCCACCACAGTGCCCGGCTCCGGATATTGCTTATAAATGACTCCGTCCGGCGAGCCGACAAATTCCACGCGGAACCCGGAATTCACACAATTTTTCTGCGCCACGGTTCCCTTCCAATACAAACGATCGGGAACGGTAACGGTCATTTTTTCCAATTCTTCTTCGGTGTAAACCGCTTCCACTCCGAGATACGGTAAAATGGTCTCCATAATGTCTCCGACGTACGGTGCCGCTACGGTACTTCCGTAAAGGGAACCGCTTGTGGGTTCATCGACGATCAAGATCACCGCATACTGCGGATCGTCTGCGGGAGCGTAGGCAACGGTAGAACAAACATATCTTCCGATGCTGCCTGCATTTTTCTTTTCCGAGGTTCCCGTTTTTGCGGCAATGCGGTATCCCGCAACATAAGCGTTTTTGGCACCGCCGTCTCCGGAAACGCCTTCTTCCAAAATTTGCGATACGGTCTTGCAAACCGCCGCACTGACCACCTGTCGACGGACATTGGTCGAATAGGATTGGATCACAGTACCGTTTGCATCCGTCACGGATCGAACCATGTGCGGGGTGACCAAGTACCCCCCGTTTGCGACCGCCGAGATCGCAGTGATCTGTTGCAACAAAGTAACATTGAAATTCTGACCGAACGCATAGATCGCAAGGTCCAATTCCGTAAAAGCTTCTTCCGAAGCGAACAGCCCCGTTCCCTCTCCGGGGAGATCGATCCCTGTCTTTTCCAAAAAACCGAACGCGCGTAAATAGCTGTAAAATGCGGTGGTTCCGATCCTTCCGCCCACCGTCATCAACACCGGGTTACAGGATTGCTGGATCCCCTGAACAAAGGTCAAGCTACCGTGTCCCTGCAACTTGTGGCAATGGATCTTGTGTCCCAACACGCTCAAATACCCGTTGCATTGAAAGGTCTCTTCCAAAGAAACGACCGATTCTTCCAAAGCCATGGATGCGGTGATCACTTTGAAAGTAGAACCGGGAATATAGGATTCCGTAATGGCTTTGTTGGACCACATGCTCAAAAGCAATTCCTGCTTCACTTTGCTGTATTCCTCGCTTCCGAGCGCATAGCCGCATTCCAACAGTTTCATTTGCGAATCGGAGTCCAATGTCCACGGATCATTCAGATCAAAAGAAGGATAGGTTGCCATTCCGAGGATCTCCCCCGTATTGACGTCCATAACGATTCCCGCCGATCGGTTCTGCCCGGCGGAATTGCGATAGGCGCTTTCAAGCGCTTCTTCCAAGGCGGATTGCACAAAAACGTCCAACGTGCTGTTCACGTGATATCCGTCCTGTGCCGCAATATATTCTTTGTAGGGGTACGGCATTTCATTGCCCTGCGCATCGCGCGCGGTAATGTATTTTCCGTTTGTCCCTGCCAAAAGCGAATTGTAAGAATACTCCAAACCGTATAAGCCGGTTCCGTCGCTGCCGGTAAAGCCGAGCACGTGAGACGCTAAAGTGGAATAGGGATAATAGCGCGTTGTGGTCGCTTCCAAATAGATCATTTGTTGCAACCCGTAATCGTCAATCAATTGACGTACCCGATCGGCAACGCTCTCTTCGACTTCTTTTTTTACGGTCCTGTCAAGATATTTTGTATAAGTTGTCTGTTTTAATACGTCCTCATACCGCACATTCAAAATTGCCGAAAGTTTTTCGGCAATCAACTCATCTAAGCGAACGCCGTCTCCGACCTCGTTATGCTTGCTCTGCGCGGAAGCGATCGAGGATGGAGAGATAAAAACGCGATATGTGCTGATATTGGTGGCAAGCAACACTCCGTTCCGATCGTAAATATTTCCCCGATCGGCATTGACGCTGCTCTCCGTAGTCATTTGATCCAATACTTTTTGCTGATAGCGGTCATATCCCGCGGTCTGCAAGATCAGAATGCGAAGCAAAAGCGCCCCAAACAGGAACGCTACGATCAAAAACAGGATCCAGCCCCTTTGGATCACTTTCGGATGGATCGACCTGTTTACCTGCTGTTCAGGCTGCGGTGTCCGCTCCCTCATACTGCCTCCTTTCCACACTGTGCTTTTCGGAAAGGCGAAGGACACTCCCCCGCTTTGCCCACCTTGTACATCCTATGATCTTTACCGTCAAAATATGTTATGCCGACTTATTTTTGCGCTCCGATCGCACTCAAAAGCGCCCCCAAAGTCAAATTCGTTTCGGTCTCTTCTTCAAAAGTCTCGACTTTATCCTCACTTTTCAAGGATACGTAATCCATTCGAACATATTCCTCACTGACCATGCCGTATTCTCGAATGGCGATCTCTCGGATCTGCAACAGATCATGCTGAATGTTCAGATCAGCGTTGATCTCGGCAATTTCGGAGGATACCTGTTCGATCTTTTTCTCTACGGAAGCCAAATTGCTTTCCGCCTGCGTTACCATGACGGAACCCGCCACGATCAACATCAAGGATGCGGCAACGGCAACGATAGCCGCCAACGCAGACAACGGAAACGTTCTTCGTTCCGCGGAAAAATCTACCGCACGCGTATCAAACCATTTGGGCGCGCGCGCGAAAAAATCGTGCACCTGATCGCGAACGCGTTTTTTCGAAACACTCGGAAGATCGGTTTCGGAACAGCTCCGTTCCAAAGACAGTTCTTCGGGATTCGCAGACAGATTCGGATCTCCGTCCTTTGAAAAATCCGCGTCTTGCAATCGCATGGTGCGCGTTTCTTCAAAATACCGGAGCAGATCGGACGAGGTCATGCAGTCCCCTTCCCCATGGCAGTACCGTTCCCGAACCGCGCTGTCCGGAAGTTCGGACAATCGGTAAGCCAACGGTGCCAAAGAACGGCTTTGACGCTCTTTTTCACACTGTTCTTCGGCATTCTTTTGTACCGCTTTTACGATACCGCGGGATGCGTACCGTTCGGAAAGCGCACAAAGAAGCGGTTGTACCGAAATTTTCGGCATAACCGTTTGCGTATGTGTTACAGGGGTATCGTATGACTTGCTCACGGGATTCCGCTTCCTTTCTAATGACCGTAATTGGTAATGGATCCGCTGACACGGGATCGTACTATACAAATACAATGTAAATAAAATGAAATATCAATAAAATGAATTACAAAACTCAAGCCAAAGAGCCGGACCGGTTCACAGTTTCTCCGCCACACGCAACTTGGCGCTGCGCGAACGCGGATTTTCCGACAGCTCGATTTCCGACGGCAGGATCGGTTTTTTCGTGATCACTTTCAACTGCGGTCGGTTTCCGCATACACATACGGGAAAATTCTTCGGGCAAGTGCATCCGCCCGTCAAAGCCGTAAATGTTTGCTTGACAATGCGGTCTTCCAATGAATGGAACGTGATCACGGCGATCCGCCCGCCCGGATTCAGTAAACGGACGGCGGACTTGATTGCAGGTGCAATCACATCCAGCTCCGCGTTCACTTCGATCCGTATGGCTTGAAACGAACGCTTAGCGGGATGGTGTCCGCCTTCCCTGACATGCGCCGGGATCGACTGTTTGATGATCTCCGCCAGTTCCCCTGTGGTTTCGATCGTCGCGATCTCTCTTGCGCGAATAATATTCGATGCGATCCGTGCGGAATATCGCTCTTCTCCGTATTCAAAAAGGATCTTCCGAAGTTGCTCTTCGGAATATTCGTTTACGACCTGCTTTGCCGTCAGGGTGCGAGAAGTATCCATCCGCATATCCAACGGCGCATCGGCTTGATAAGAAAACCCTCTGTCCGCCGTATCCAACTGATAGGACGAAACCCCCAGATCCAACAGCAGTCCGTCAATGTGAGAAATTTCCAATTCGTTGCAAACACGTCCCAGATCGCAAAAATTACTGCGTACGACCCGGGCGCGTTCGCCGAACACGGAAAGTCGCTCGCTTGCAACCGCAACCGCAGTCGCATCCTGATCCAATGCCAGAAGTTTTCCTTTTTCCGAAAGGCGGGAAGCAATCGCGGCGCTGTGACCGGCACCGCCTGCCGTTCCGTCGATATAGACGCCGTCCGGACGGATCCGAAGTCCCTCCATACATTCTTCCAGAAGGACCGAACGATGCGAAAAAATGATCTCACTCACAAACGATCCCTCCTTTTTTTCTTCTTCCGCAGTCCAAACTTACAAGCCCAAAGCTTCCAGATCTCCGATCAGTTTGGAAAGATCCGTTTGCTCCTTCATTTGCTCGTACAAAGTTTCGGACCAGATCTCCGCATACCGATAACAACCGACGATCACGGTCTCGCGCTCCAATTGTGCATGCTCAATCAATTCTTTCGGCAACACGATCCGTCCTTGCGAATCGGGAGTTGCCTCCAAAGCCGAGGCATGCAACGTACGCAACACCTGCTCTTTTAAGCGCCGATCCAATTTTTCGATCGGTTCCAAATATTTTTTCCATTCTTCCAAAGAATAGACCTTTAAGCATTTTTCGCGCAGATCTTTTGCCACAACAAAGACTTCGCCCAATTCATCGCGTAACTTTGCCGGAATAAAAATACGATTTTTGGCATCTAAATTATGCCGAAACTCTCCGCCGAGCATCCTTGGGCACCTCCTTTGTCGTTTCGGGTGGAATTTTGCTCCATTTTGCTCCATTTTCCACCACTTGCATATATTATATAATATTTTTTTTCAGAACGCAATAGGTTTTGAAAAATTTTTTTGATTTTTTT
>CAYPIV010000084.1:0-2601 GCA_964410895.1 uncultured Ruminococcus sp.
CCGAATCCTGCTTCCGTAATGGCATAATCTCCCAATTTCATTGCCATGCGGGTCGCGATCACAGAATTGCATCCATGTGCGATGTTGGCAAACGGACCGCCGTGGATCAATGCGGGAGTTCCCTCCAACGTTTGCACCAAATTCGGCTTCAAAGCATCTTTAAGCAATGCCGCCATAGCCCCGACCGCACCAAGCTGACCGGCAGTAACGGGCTTTTCGTCGTACGTATACGCCACAACAATACGGGACAGACGTCGCTTCAAATCGGCTATGGAATCGGCAAGGCAAAAGACCGCCATGATCTCGGAAGCAACCGTAATGTCGTACCCATCCTCTCGAGGAACCCCGTTGACACTTCCGCCGAGTCCGTCGGTTACGAATCGGAGCTGACGGTCATTCATATCCACACAGCGTTTCCACGTGATCCGTCTTGGGTCGATCCCCAGCGCGTTTCCCTGATAGATATGATTGTCCAACATTGCCGCCAACAAATTGTTTGCCGCCCCAATGGCGTGAAAATCCCCCGTAAAGTGAAGGTTAATCTCTTCCATCGGAAGAACTTGCGCCCAACCGCCGCCGGTCGCGCCCCCTTTCATGCCGAACACCGGACCTAAGGAAGGTTCCCGCAAAGCAACCGCAACCCGCTTTCCGATCCGCTTCATACCGTCCGCAAGTCCGATGGTCGTGGTCGTTTTCCCTTCTCCGGCAGGTGTCGGAGTAATGGCGGTAACCAAGATCAGCTTACCGTCTTTCCGTTCCGTTTTTGCAAGCAGGGAAAGATCGATCTTGGCTTTGTATTTTCCGTACGGCTCCAGATCGGAAGCATCAATACCGGCTGTCTGCGCAATTTCGGAGATCGGTTTCGGCTGAACCGACTGCGCAATTTCAATATCCGTCATCATAGCATCGTTCCTCCACACATCAGAATCTGTTGTTGATATTCTAATCATACCATAAAACCGCGCCTTTGTCCAGCATTTTTCCGATTTTCCGACAGAAAATAAAAAAGGGAGAAACCTCCCTTTTTTATGATGATTGACGAAAACGCAAGGTTCGCATCGCATTGAGAACCGCGATCACCGCCACCCCAACGTCCGCAAAGGTTGCCGCAAACAGATTGGTCATTCCAAAAATAGCAAGCAGTAAAAAAGCAAGCTTGACGGAAATGGCAAATACGATATTTTGGATCACGATCCGTTTGGTATACCGCGCAAGCCGCACGGAAAATGCCAATTTATCCAATCGGTCTTCCATCAAAACGATATCCGCCGCTTCGATTGCCGCATCGGATCCGATCCCGCCCATGACAATTCCCACGTCTGCCCGTGCCAAAACGGGAGCATCGTTGACACCGTCTCCCACAAAAACGACCGTTCCCTGTTTTGAGATCGTTTCTTCCAGCGCCGCGACTTTATTTTCCGGCAGCAATTCGGCACGGTAACCGTCCAATTGTAACGCCTTGGAAATTTCATTTGCCGCACCGTTTCGATCGCCGCTGAACATTTCCAAGCGTTTGATCCCGCAGGCACGCAGCTCCCGCATGGTCCGTGCAGCTTCCGGTTTGACACGGTCGGAAATCAGAATGCTTCCCAAAAACGTCTGTTCCGCAGCCACGTATACCACGGTACCGACCGCATCCTGCAACGGTACTGCGGCAATTTTGAATTCGCGCATCAACCGTTCGTTCCCCACCAAGACCGATCTTCCGTCCACGGTTGCGCACACCCCGCGGCCGGCAAGTTCCGTGACCGATTCGGCAGGCAATAACTCCAAAGATCGCACCGCATCCCGCAGCGATTGAGCAATCGGATGGTTAGAATCCATCTCCGCCCGCGCCGCAAGTTGCAAAACCGTATCTTCCGATTGCCCGTTGTGCGGAAATACCGCGCGCACTTCAAACACGCCTTGCGTCAAAGTTCCGGTCTTGTCAAAAACAAAACATTCCGCATCGGCAAGCATTTCCAAACGATTGGCACCCTTTACCAAAATACCGTTTTTGGAGGCGCACCCCAATCCGCCGAAATAGGACAACGGAACGGAGATCACCAATGCACACGGGCAGGACACGACCAAAAAGATCAATGCGGTGTGCAACCATCTTTGCCAATCTCCGGTGATCAGCGAAGGGATGACTGCCAAAAGCAATGCCCCGATGACTACCGTGGGAGTATACCAATGGGCAAATTTCGATACGGCATTCTCCGCCTTGGATTTTGCCATCGCCGAATGTTCCACAAGCTCCAATATTTTAGAGACGGCGGAATCTTCAAACGGTTGCGTCACGCGGATGCGGAGCAGACCGTTCAAATTGATACATCCGCTCAAAACGGCATCCCCTGGCTGTACCTGCCGCGGCATGGATTCTCCCGTTAACGCCGCGGTATTCAATTCGCTTTCCCCTTCCGATACCGTTCCGTCAAGCGGGATCCTCTCCCCCGGACGGATCACGACCGTTTCGCCGACAAGAACTTCCGATGGGTCCACCGTGACCGTTTTGCCGTTGCGTTCCACATGCGCTTCCTCGGGACGGATATCCATCAGAGCGGAGATGGAGCGGCGGCTTTTTCCGACCGCAATGCTTTCAAACAGCTCTCCGACTTG
>CAYPIV010000084.1:2701-5088 GCA_964410895.1 uncultured Ruminococcus sp.
AGATGGAGCGGCGGCTTTTTCCGACCGCAATGCTTTCAAACAGCTCTCCGACTTGATAAAAGAGCATAACGAATACCGCTTCCGGGTATTCCCCCAATACCATAGCGCCCACCGTGGCGATCGCCATTAAAAAGTTTTCATCCAACCACTGTCCGTGAAGCAGATTTTGAATTGCCTTTTTCCAAACATCGAAAGCGACCGGAACGTACGGCAATAAAAACAGCAAAAGACGAATATACCAAATCTCCGGCAAACAATTGCATGCCACAAGGATCAACAAAGCGATCAATTCCAAAGCGGATCCGAGAATTTTCCAAAGCATCCGTTTTTGTTTTCCCGTGAAAGAAGAAAGAGTCATATAATTTTCCTCCGCCGTTTCAAGATCAATTCAGGAGAACAGAACAGTCCGAATCGATTTTTTGAATCGCTTTGCAGGCTTCTTTCACGATCCGATCCCATTGGGAATCTTCCCCCTCCAAGATCATCTTTTGGGCAAAAAAGCTGATCGTAACCGACCGTACACCGTCGATCTTCGAAATTGCCGTTTCCATTTTGGCTGCGCAATTGGCACAATCCAAATTCTCCAAAGCGAATACTTTTTTCATCTTCAAGCTCCTCCGTTATGATTCTGTAATATGTTCCATTCCCTGCGCCAAGATCGAATGAACATGATCATCTGCCAGAGAATAGTATACCGTTTTTCCGCTTCTCCGAAATTTCACCAATCTGGATTGCTTTAAAATGCGGAGTTGGTGGGAGATGGCAGAGATCTGCATTCCCAATATTTGCGCAATATCGCATACACACAATTCGGTCTCAAATAAAAGATACAAAATCTTAATGCGTGTGCTGTCACCGAAGATCTTAAACAGGTCCGCCAGCGAAAATAATGTGTTTTCCTCCGGTATCGTCCGTTCTGCCTCCGAAATACACGCTTGGTGCGGCTCAAAACTTGCACAATGCGGCGCGATTTCTTCTTTTTTCATCTGTTCTCCCCACTTTCCTGCTTCTTCCTGTACGTTTCAACACTTGAACACTTATTCAAGTGTTTACAGTATAGCACACAAATGCAAACTTGTCAAGTGCTTTTTTCAAAAAATACAAAAAAATGAGATCCTCCGCGTTTCCGGAAGATCTCATTTCGAATCAAATTTCAAAAAAACGACTGTTTGCCGAAACGCAAACACCGACCGATGCAAAAATCGCGATTGCGGTTGCCAATGACCGACTTCTCTCCCGATTTTTTAAGAGAACGGGATCACAAACCGTTGTTGCGGCTTACAAATTCTCCAACCGAATGAACCCGCGAACCGAGTCCTCTTTGGCATGCTCGATGATGGAAGAATGATTGTGGTAATTTCCGACGGCAACTTCCATGCTATCCCCGTCGATCTGCAAAACGATGCCCATTTGAGGCGGTTTTTCCTGCGGAGTTTCCAAGATCACCAGATCTCCGATCTCGATCGGTTCCGCCGGAAGATGCCACAGATGAATTTTTGGCAAACGGGCATACCGTTCCCATGCGGCAACCGAGGCAAAACTGCACCCGACTCTGGGGTCCGGATACACCATGGGCAAGCCGTACCCTGCCTTTTGCACACACAAATATGCAAACGCCCCGCTCCAATCGCGGTCTAATGTCTCCAAAGTAACTCCATCCGCTTCCGCAAACAGATCGACCAATGTTTGTAAATTGGTAATCGCCGCTGCCGTGTTTCCATGATAATTCTTTTTGGCTTCTTCCAAAGCCACTTTCGCTAATTTTAAATTCATACGTTCCCTTTCTGTTAGGATTGCATTCGTTGCGATCTTGCCGCAAAATCCCGTGGAGTTCGTTGGTCGCCGTTCAAATCAGTTCCGATCGGAACAAGAAAGTACGGTTGCAAAAAAACGGCTCCGCGGCACGGGAAAACTCCATTCAAACGCGTCCATATCGATGAAAAAAACCAATGATTGAGACAAAGTTACAATACGATGATCCGAACCGAATTTTGCATCCACCGATCGCATTCGCCCCGTTACTCAATTGCACCGCAAAACAAAAGCCGCCAAGCTTTGTTCCGATCATACAGAGATTTAAAAACGCAAATTTCTGAGACCGACAATCTAAAATCCGTGTTTATACGAACATTTTTGCGAAGCCATCAATGCCGCAGGCGCACGATCCGTGCGTAAGGGGCGAAGCTTGCGAAGTCCCGAGCCTGCCGTGCAGGCTTCCTGCGATTATTATACCATGCCCGATTCGGCTTTTCAAGCTTTTTTTGAAAATACGATCTCGTTTTTCAATTTTCCAAACGATCATGTTTGATTTTCTCATCTTTCCACCGTTGAAAAAATCGCTGTTTTATAGTCAAAAATGCCGTTATACAAGGCTTTTTTGCACAAAA
>CAYPIV010000085.1:0-5073 GCA_964410895.1 uncultured Ruminococcus sp.
AAATCTCTAACGCAAAAGCACGAAAATATCTTTTTTATAGTCCACTGACAAAAAAGGATACCGATTCGGTATCCTTTATTTTTTTGCATGTTGCGTTTTCAAAGAGAAAAAATGAGATTCAATGTTTGATTTGTGCAATCATTCCGCGATTTTACGCCCGAGTTCGCTTTGAAAAGAGCTGTTTTCGCCGAAGCTCTTTTTATATTTTAACGGGGTCACTCCGAATTTTCTCTTAAAAATGACGATAAAACGCGAAAGATCCGAGAACCCGGATCGCATACATGCTTCGGTGACGGAATCTCCTTTGCAAAGGAAAAGCGCCGCATTGGAAAGCCTTACCGACTCCAAGTATTCTCTCGGGGACGTATGAAGATATTTTCGAAACCGTCGTGTCAGTGTTGAGGCACTGAGATAATGGGCTTCCGCAATTTCGTTGACGCAACGGATCTCCGCAAAATTCTCCTGAATATCATCCAACACTTTTTGAAAGGCTTTCGGAAGGTTTGTTTGTGTGGCGTTTTGCGTTTTTTCCTTTTTGAATACAGTTAAAATTTGCAGGATATAAGCTGCTTTTTCCAATTCCGATCCTTGTCGTTCGCAGATCTCGGACAGCGCCGACACAAGCGATTGCAATTCTTTTTTGGTCGGTTCGTCAAAGGAGAACAAAGGACAAAAATCCGCTTTGCGCAAGAACGAAAAGATCGGCGAGGTAATATCCGTGTCGATCCAGATGCACACATGTTCTTGCACGGAGGATCTGTGAAAAATACCCACGTGGATGTCGCCGGGACAAGTGAGGATCGCATCTCCGGCGGGCACCGGATACAAGGTACCGTTGACCAAAAAAGAGATGTCACCGGAAATATTGAGAAAGATCTCAAGACTGTTGTGGATGTGTGGGGGATCGGCATCCGGATCATCGACTTTTCGGTATTTATGATCGTAAGCGACCGAAAAGCGCATGCCGGAGAAAGCGGGGATCGTTTCATTCAACTGCGGTAGATATTTTGGCTCGTACATAGTTTCCTCCGAATGACTGAAAATTCATATAAAACGAAAGAAAAAACATATAAATATGAGATTTCGAGTGATATAATAACACAAAGGGGAACTTTTGTCAACCCAAAATCGGATATGGAGAAAGAATATGAAAAGAAACTATGAAAATGCGCAGGCGACCGAAAAGTACCGCGCGCTTTCTGCCGATCTTTCCAAACTGCCGTTTTCGTTTGTTTATCACGGTACGGAATATCAAGGATTTTCACCGAATTATTTTACCGCGGTAAAAAAGGACGTTGTTTGCGAGAACGGAAAAGAAACGCAAACGGTCACATTTCTGTTCTTGCAAACGCTTGAGGTCACGTTGATCTTGACGCATTATTTTTCTCACGGCGTCACCGAGTGGACGGTATGGTTTGAAAATGTTTCTTGTGAAAACAGTTTCGTGATCGAAAATGTAAAAACGGAACTGCGCTTTGATGGAAAGTATCCTGTTTTGAAAGGAATTTTGGGGGATCATGTCAATCAGTACAGTCCGTACAGTTTGGATCTTCAAAATTCGAATACGGAATTCTCCTCGGATTCGGGGAGAGCAACGCACATCAATTTTCCGTATTTCAATTTGGAGTACGGGGACGGGGGAGCCATGCTTGCCATCGGTTGGGCGGGAACATGGAACGCTCGTTTTTCATCCGACGGAAATAGCAGTACCTACACCGCTACCTCGGTAAACGGTCTGAAAACATATTTAAAACCCGGCGAAAAAATACGGACCGCACTGTTTGTTCTTGCTCCTTATACGGTCAGAAACGAGCATTATGCCACCAATTTTTGGCGGGATTGGTTTGTTCGGTACAATTTGCCGAAAGCGGATGCTGCGGGAACCCCGACAGAACCGTTTTCCACTTGTTGCCTTGCAAGCGATACCGGTTTGCCGAATTCGGACGGCAGCATATCGGAGTGCCACACCACGTGGAAACCCTCTCTCGAAAAAATGCTTGCCGAAAACGTAAAGGTCGATTACCGATGGTTTGACGCCGGGTGGTATGTCAGTCCGGACGGTACCGGCGCGGAACCGTACAAAAAGGGTCATGATTGGTGGGATACCGTTGGCACGTGGGAGTTGGACCCCGTGAAATGGCCCGGGACAAGTTTTCGCGAGTCTACGGATTTTGCGCGTGAACACGGCATGAAAACGCTTGTTTGGTTTGAACCGGAGCGGGTGACCGATCCCGAAAATTTGGCAAAGAATTACGGCTACAAGACAAATTGGGCGATTCGCTTGGAGGGGGAAAATGTGATCTCCAACAATATCGGAGATCCGGAATGCCTTCGGTGGACAACGGAACGGATCTGTAAAATGCTTCGTGAAAACCGTGTGGAACTGTACCGAGAGGACAACAATTGCAATGCTTTAAAATTGTGGAAGCATTTGGACGGTTTGGAAGGCGAGAATCGATGCGGAATCACGGAATCCAAATTTATCATCGGTCACTATCAAATGTGGGATGATATCATTGCCTGCACACTTTCTTACGGTGGTTGCGGATTTGTGGATTCCTGCGCATCGGGAGGCGGCAGAAACGATTTGGAGTCCATGCGCCGGGGAATCCCGCTCCTGCGAAGCGACAGCGACAGGACAACGGTTTCTCTTCGCCTTTCCATGACGACCGCATTTAACAAATGGATCCCTTTCTGCGGAGCGAATACCAAGGAAAAAGCAGGAGAACTCGCTCCGACCGGTACGAGCGATCCGTACGTTTGGCGCGCATCCTATCTTCCGGCATTGAATGTGGATTCCCAATTTGTACAGGACGCAGAACAAAATTTCGATATGCTTCGCTACGGACTTTCGGAATGGAGAAAAGTGGCGCCGTATCTTCTGAAAGAATTTTATCCCTTAACGCCGTGGCATAAAGAGCGGGATACCACGGATTTTACCGCTTTTTGTTATTACGATCCCGAAAAAGAGGAGGGGATCCTCTTGGCATTCCGTCAGGAACACTGTTGCAGAACGCAACTTCGGATCACGCTTCCGTTTGCCGCGGACGGCGACCGATACACCGTTACCGATGAGGATCGACGCGAGAAAACGGTCACGGAAGGTCCCCTCATGCTTTCCTTTGACGCACCGCGCACGGCAAAGCTGTTATGGCTGAAAAAAGACCGCCCGATCGATCCCGACAACGGAACCTTGCACGGCGGTTTCTGAAAGGGAGATCAAGAATTTTCAGGACAGGATCGGCAAAGATCCAAACAAAAAATATTTTTTTGAAAAAAGTATTGCATTTTCGGAAAATGTGTGCTAAAATGTACGGGTATGGGTAGAAATATGTGCGCACCCTCTCAGGCGCCGTTTTTTCAAGCACCATTGTTGAAAATTTAAGGGAGGTAAACGAGATGCCGAACATTAAGTCCGCAAAGAAGAGAGTAAAAGTAATTCAAGCAAAAACTCTCCAAAACAAAATGTACCGTACTTCTATGAAAACTGTGATCAAAAAGTACGATGCTGCTTTGGCTTCCGGTGATACGGCTGCCGCACAGGATGCTTACAAGGCTGCTGTGAAGAAGGTCGATCAAGCTGCAGCTTACGGAATCATTCATAAAAATGCCGCTGCTCATAAGAAAAGCCAATTTACCAAGAAGCTCAACGCAATGAGCAAATAATAATTCGGACAGCAAGATCGGAATAACCCGCCGATTTTGAAGGATATGACGCAACGGTGCAGATCGTTGCGTCGTTTCTATTCATGGACGGGGATCGGTTCGTATGCGAAACTGAGCCGTTCGGAACGATCGGACCTGATTTTTTTCACCGAGATCATGCATTACATGGTCTGAAAGGGAGAACGCATGCTTTACAAGAGTTTTGAAGAATTGATTGGAAGAACGCCGCTGTTTTATCCGGAGCGATTCCTTCAAAAGCAGTCCGTTTCGGGAACGGTCCTTTGCAAATTGGAAAGTTTCAATCCTGCGGGGAGCGTGAAAGACCGTACCGCGCTGTTTTTGCTGAATGACGCGGAAGAAAGAGGGATCCTTACCGCGGGCGCTACGATCATTGAGCCGACCAGCGGGAACACCGGAATCGGATTGGCGGCTTTGGCGGCGGTTCGCGGTTATCGGTTGATCCTGACCATGCCGGAGACCATGAGTATCGAGCGCAGACGTCTTTTAAAAGCCTACGGTGCCGATATCGTGCTGACAGAAGGTGCCAAAGGAATGCAAGGCGCTATTGAAAAAGCAAATCAGCTTGCATCCGAGATTCCCAACAGTTTCATCCCGTCTCAGTTTGACAATCCGGCAAACCCGCGGGCACATTTTCAAACGACAGGTCCCGAGATTTGGGCGGACAGTGACGGTCATGTGGATGCGTTTGTTGCAGGCGTGGGGACCGGCGGCACGCTCAGCGGCGTATCCGCTTACTTAAAATCAAAAAATCCGGCTTGTCGTGTCGTTGCAGTGGAACCCGCAGCGTCTCCGATGCTTTCCGAAGGTCGTGCGGGATCGCACGGATTGCAAGGTATCGGTGCGAATTTCATTCCTGCCAATTTGGATCCGAACGGTTTTGACGAAGTTTTGCCGATTTGCGAAACGGAGGCTTATGCGGCTGCCCGCAACTTTGCGGTATGCGAGGGGCTGCTGATCGGAATTTCTTCCGGTGCCGCTTTATGCGCCGCATTGCAGGTGGCGTCTCGCCCTGCATTTGCGAAAAAGACGATCGTCGTACTGTTGCCGGATACGGGGGAACGCTATTTGTCTACTCCGCTGTTCGAAGAACCTCGTTTTTGAACATCTATATTTGAAGGAGATTTTCCATATGAAACAAAAAAAACGGAAAGTTCCTGCCTTTTTCCAATCCTTTTTTCAAAAGATCCGCAGGAATCGCATTTCGTTCTCGGTTTACATATTGTTGTATTGTATCACCGTTTCCGTGATCATTTTAACCGCTTTGCACGGCAATTGGTCCGGAACGTTTACCGGAGTTTTGGCTTTGACCCTGTTTTTGATCCCGACCGTTGTGGAACAAACGTTTCGCATTGAGCTTCCCACCACATTGGAGATCATTGTGATCCT
>CAYPIV010000086.1:0-2828 GCA_964410895.1 uncultured Ruminococcus sp.
CACGCTCCAACAACGGGATCTGTTTTTCCAATTCCGCCTGCACTTTTTGCGCAAGCTCACCGCAATCGGTCACCAAGACCGCGCTTGCCATTTTATCGTGCTCTGCCTGTGAAAGCAGATCCGCGGCAAGATGGCGGGGATCGGACGCACCGTCCGCCACGATCAAGATCTCACTCGGTCCCGCGATCATATCGATGGAAACCGTTCCGAATACCTGTTTTTTGGCTTCGGCAACAAAAGCATTACCGGGACCTACGATCTTATCCACTTTCGGAACGCTTTCGGTTCCGTAAGCCAATGCCGCGATCGCCTGCGCACCGCCCAATTTGAAGATCCGATCGATCCCTGCGATCTTCGCCGCCGCAAGAATGACGGGATGGATCTTTCCCTCCGCGTTCGGCGGGGTCACCATAACGACTTCACGGCACCCCGCGATCTTGGCGGGAATGGCATCCATGAGCACGGTCGAAGGATATGCCGCGGTCCCTCCGGGAACATACAGCCCCGCACGATCGATCGGAATGATCTTCTGACCGATCACCACGCCGTCCTCGCGATCCAAAAGAAAACCGTTGCGGACCTGCCGTTCGTGAAAAGCACGAATGCGCTCGGCGGCTTTTTCCAGCACTTCTAAAAAGCGAGGCTCCACTTGCGCCACCGCCTCCTCGATCTCCTCAGCCCCGACGGTCAGAGATGAGAGTTCCGCACGATCGAATTTTTTACAGTATTCAAACAACGCGCGATCCCCGTTCGCTCGCACGTTTGCCAAGATTTCAGCAACCGTTTCTTCCACGTGAACGGTTGGAACCGCCCGTGCGAAGATCTCTCCGTTCGTAACTTCACCGTATTTTAGAATGCGAATCATTGCAACGTCCCCCTTTGTTCGGCAAGGTTGTTAACGACCTGTTCGATCGCCTCGCTCTTAAACTTGAATTCCGCTTTGTTGGCGATCAGTCTGGCACTGATATCCACAATGTTCTCGATCACTTCCAAATGATTTTCGCGCAACGTGGTTCCGGTCTCTACGATATCCACGATCACATCCGACAGCCCCAAGATCGGCGCAAGTTCAATGGAACCGTTCAAACGGATGATATCAATGTCCCGTCCGATCGAAGCATAGTGATTTTTGGCAATATTGGAGAATTTGGTAGCGACTTTCAGCGTTTTTCTGCCATCGTCCCGAAACCCTTCCTTTGCGGCAACCGCCATGCGGCATTTTCCGATCTGCAGATCCGAAAGTTCATATACGTCCGGTGCATATTCCAACAAAATATCTTTGCCCGCCACGCCGATATCGGCAGCGCCACGTTCCACGTAAATCGCCACATCGGATGGCTTTACCCAAAAATAACGGACGCCGCACGACTCGTTCTCAAAGATCAGTTTTCGGTTGTTTTCCCGAATGGACGGGCATTCCAACCCGGCTCGTTCAAACATTGCGTACACTTTTTCACCGAGCCGTCCTTTCGGAAGGGCAACATTAAGCATGGTCCTCAATCGATTCCACTCCCTTCTCCGTCAGTTGAAGTACCCTGCGGAAGCGCTTTTTGGAAGGCTTTTTTCCGCATGCCAACACGCTGTTCCCGTTTCGGATCAAGTCGTTTACCGCCGCCCGCAACCGATCCGGATCCGCGTACGCGTCATACAGTAAAAGCACATCCGCGTCGTATTCCGCATTCTCGGAAAACAGCTCGCCGAGCAAGGAAAGATCGATTGCAAAACCGATCCCCTTTCCGTTCTTTCCCAATTTTTGTACCAACTTATCGTATTGTCCGCCTGTCAATACCGCCCGCGGGATCCCGTTGACAAATCCCTTAAAAACGATCCCGTTATAATAACTGAGGTCATTGACAACGGAAAAATCCACTTGCAGGCGATCGCCGAATTCCGATCGCAAACCGCGGCAAACCGTTTGCAGTTCTTCCAAATACGTTCTTTCCTCCGACGTTTGCAAGATCGTATCCAACCGTTGAAATACCTCTTCCGGAGGACCGTACGATGCGATCAAAGTCTGCAATCGCACTGCCGTATCCGGATCGATCCGACCCGTTTCCCGAAGTTCGGCAATTCCATGCCTGTTTTTGGCACCGATGCACTGCAACAACTCGGAACGAACCTCGGACGAAAGACGCAACGGTTCCAAAATGGCGGAAAGGATCCCGAGATGCGAAAGCTCCAGAACGTACTTTTCCGAGATGCAATCCAAGCTTTTGGCAGCCAAAGTCAACACTTCCGAACATTCATACCGTCCTACCGCGCCGAGACACTCCAAACCGACCTGCGGAAGTTCGCGGAAAGACAGCTCCCCCTTGCGTACTCGGTACACCCGTTCATCGTAGTAAACTTTTTGCACTTCCATGGGAGGGACCTTGCTGTTTTTGACAATGGACAAGGTAACATCCGGTTTCAACGCCATCAATTTTCCGTTGGGATCGGTAAATGTAATGATGTGATCGGAGATCAAAAAATTCCGATTTTCGGCATAAAGACCGTACTCTTCGAATTTGCTCATTTGATACGGAGCATACCCGTAACGACTGTATAATTTTCGGAACGCAAATACGACCTTTTCTTCTTCGCGCAAAACCGCTTCCGTTTCTTTCATCGCATCGGTTCCTTTCTCGGTTGTTTTTCCAAAACGGTACGGTATCCGTTTCCGTAGATCAAACATTTATTCACGCGGCAAATGGTGGCGGTGCTGGCACCGGTCGCGGCGGATACTTCCTGATAATTTTTTCCTTCTTTTAACAGGATCGCAACTTGTAACCGTTGCGCCATATCCCGAAGTTCCTTGATGGTGCAAATATCTTCAAAAAAAGCATCGC
>CAYPIV010000086.1:2928-5011 GCA_964410895.1 uncultured Ruminococcus sp.
TGCGCCATATCCCGAAGTTCCTTGATGGTGCAAATATCTTCAAAAAAAGCATCGCATTCCTCGGCCGTCTCCAACTTTAACACCGTTTCGTAGAGCGTTTGCAAAACGGTTTCCGGAATTTTATTCATTTTCTTCACCTCGGCACTTTAGTTCTTTATCATTTTACCATACTAAAGCGTGAAAGTCAATAGGAATTCGCATTTTTACAGATTTTTGCAAAAATTAAGCGGGTTTTACAAAGTTTCCACGGTTTTGACTTTCAAAATTGCCCGATCCGACAAAAAATCGAAAAAGGACGGTGAGCCATGGAAAAAATCGGTATTTTTCTCTTGACAAGAAAAAAAAATCGTTGTACAATAAACCCAATCAAAAAGCCACAAGGGAAAGGAGTGACTGCTCATGTCACAAAAGGATATTGATTGGGGCAACCTCGGGTTCGGGTACCTCAAAACCGACAAACGGTTTGTTGCCACTTATAAGGACGGCGCTTGGGACGACGGAGTTCTTTCGGAGGATGAAACCGTTACTTTGCATGAATCGGCTTGTGTTTTGCAATATGCGCAAACCTGCTTTGAGGGATTGAAAGCATACCGCACAAAGGACGACCGGATCGTATGTTTCCGCCCCGACTTGAACGCGGCACGGATGGCAGACTCCTGCCGCCGCATGAAAATGCCCGTATTCCCGGAAGAAAAATTTGTGGAAGCGGTCATTCAGACCGTAAAAGCCAATGCGGATTGGGTTCCCCCGTACGGTTCCGGAGCTTCCCTGTATTTGCGTCCGTACATGTTCGGAACCAATGCGGTGATCGGCGTCAAACCGGCAACCGAGTTTCAATTTCGAATTTTCGCGACTCCCGTCGGCCCCTACTTCAAAGGCGGGATCCGTCCGCTGACCATTCGGATCTGCGATTATGACCGTGCCGCCCCCAGAGGAACCGGGCATATCAAAGCCGGTTTGAATTACGCCATGAGCTTGTACGCTATCGTAGATGCACATGAACAAGGTTACGATGAGAACTTGTATGTGGATTCCATGACGCGCACGCACATTGAAGAGACCGGCGGCGCAAACGTTTTGTTTGTAAAGCCGGACGGAACGGTCGTCACGCCGAAATCCGACACCATCCTACCTTCGATCACACGGCGCTCCTTGACCGCCGTTGCCGCCGATTATCTCGGATTGAACGTAGAGGAACGTCCGATCGGCATTGAAGAATTGGAACGTTTTTCCGAGTGCGGGCTCTGCGGGACCGCCGCCGTCATCTCCCCCGTCGGAAAGATCGTCGATCACGGGAAAGAGATCGTTTACGGTATGGAGCGAATGGGACGGGTGACCGAACAACTTTACAATACGTTGCGAGGCATCCAAATGGGAGAATTACCGGCTCCGGAAGGGTGGATCTGCACGATCCTGTAAAATCAAACAGGTCTTAGCTAACAGGCAAGGTCGATTTTTCGAAAATCGGCCTTGCCTGTTGATCGCCTCCCGACAGTATGAATTCCACGCATACGGTTACACTACTTACGGCAACGCCGCCGCGGGCATCGTCATCGGTGCCCCCGATCTTCTATGGATCACATTCAAACAATAGAACACGGTCAAACGGATCGTTCCGCGCCGGACCGCATCTGATTTTTCGGAGGAACTGCCATGAAATCTCATTCCAATCAAAAAGGGAGCCTCATCCTGTGTGTTGCGGCATTGCTTTGGGGCATGGCATTGATCTTCCAAAGCAATGCCGCCGATCGGATCCCCCCGTTTTCGGTCAACTGCCTGCGTTCTTTGCTCGGCGGTCTCTTTTTGCTTTTGTTGTTACTGCTTCGAAAAGCGTTGTTCGGGCACCCCGTCCTTCCGAAAAGCACGGACGAAAAAAAGCGAATGCTTGCAGCGGGGCTTCTGTGCGGCGCGTTTCTGACCGCCTGTCTCGGATTTCAGCAAGCAGCTTTTTCCGCATATCCCTCCGGGGTTGCCGCCGAAGCACGCATCGGATTTCTTACCGCCCTGTACGTACTGTTCGTGCCCTTATGGGAAATGATCCGGAAGAAAAAGAGAAACGTAAATTTCTTCCTTGCCATTCTTC
>CAYPIV010000087.1:0-4936 GCA_964410895.1 uncultured Ruminococcus sp.
TACTGTCGGTGTTGGTATCGATGGCAACGACCGACGGCTCCTCCAAAACGATCCCTTGACCTTGCACGTATACCAAAACCGTCGCTGTTCCGAGATCGATCCCGATATTCCGTCCGAATCGGAACCTTTGAAAGAAACCGCCGCGTTCCTCTTTCCGACGGGCTTTGGCAGACGATTTTTTAGGCTGATTTTGCCCCCTGCCGCCCGCAGTTTTTTCTTTTCGCTCCGTTTTTGTTTCTCTTTCCGTATGCATACACGGCATCCTCCTTCCCTCCGAATCTCGCATCTATTTCCATTATACAGGATTCATTTGCAAAAATCAATCTCTTTTTCAAAAAAGCTCTTACGGATCCTCGGATCACACGCGGAAACCGTCAAGAGCGGGATCCTCCTCCGACGGTACAAACTTCATTCGGCTTTCCCGATTGATATCGTCCAGCGCAACGGAGACACAAATCACATGCTTTGCTCCGGCTTGCTTCAACAAACGGATACATGCTGCCATGGTCGCCCCTGTGGTTACCATATCGTCTACCAAGACAACGGTTTTGCCGGCAACTTCGGCAGAAGTTTTCAACCGATACGCTTTTTTCACTTCCCGAAAACGATCCCGAACGTTCAAGTGTTTTTGCGGTTTCCGATGGCGCCGACTTTGAGCAAATACCGCAACGGTCGGCAATGCAAGGGAAACGCCGATCTCCTTTGCCAATTCTTTCGCTTGATCCACGCCGAATTCCAAATAGGGCTGCCTTCTCCGCGGTACAAACGTAATGATCACAGAGGACTCCGCCATGACAGGATCGGAAAGGAGTGCCGACAGCCGCGGAGATAATTCCTCTGCCAAACAACGGAATACGCGCTTGGTTCGATTCCGTTTGATAAAAAAGATGATCCGATTTTGAATGGACGCAGCGTTGCCGTGCAGATAATACACCGCTTTGCAAAGTCCTTCTCCGCCGGCTTTTTGCATCGCCTCCGTCATGCAAAGGCATTGATCCACAGGCAATGCGCAAATGCCGCAGGTCGCTTTCTTCTCACTTTGAAAAACCGCATAACATCCTTTGCAAAAAGCGCCTTTCCGTTTTTGCGACCAATCCAACAGGTCTCCGCATGCCGCACATTTCGGCGGGAAGAACAATTCCGTCAAAATACGCATGTCGGTCACGCTTTCAGCAAAAGATCGCACAGCCCCGTGTATCGCAATGATTGCCGATTGTTGGCGATCATTTCACGGAGGATCTCTTCACGGCCGACCAAAATCACCATATTTTGCGCACGCGTGATGGCAGTATAGATCAAATTGCGGGAAAGCAACACGGTGGGAGTCGTTCCCAATGGAAGCACGACGATCGGATATTCGCTTCCCTGACTTTTGTGTACCGTTACCGCATATGCCATTTCCAATTCATCCAGCATGTCCAACGGATATCGGACTTGCCGATCCTCAAATGCGATCTTGATCTCGCTTTCCGAGAGACAGATATCCACAACCGTTCCGACATCACCGTTAAAAATGCCCGTTCCGTAAGTACCGTCCTCCCGCTCCCACTCTAACTCGTAATTGTTTTTGGTTTGCATCACACGGTCGCCGACGCGAAAGACCAATTCGCGAAAACGGTATTCTTTTTTTTGCGGTGACGGAGGATTCAATGCCTCCTGTAAGATCAAATTCAAATGTTCGGTACCGGTTTCTCCTTTTCGGGACGGTGCGATCACCTGCGTACCGTGCACAGCCAATTCCCCGTACGTTTTCGGCAAACGGATTTGACAAAGTTGCGCGACCGTGAAGGCAATTTCCGCATCGTTTCCGCGTGGCAAAAAGAAAAAGTCATTGTTTTTGACATCCAAACGGGGCATTTCACCGCGATTCACGGCATGTGCATTGGTGATGATCAAACTGCTTTGCGCCTGTCGAAAAATCTCCGTCAAACGCACGGTGGAAAACCGTTTGCTTCGTAACAGATCCCGCAACACATTTCCCGCCCCGACAGACGGCAACTGATCGGCATCGCCGATTAGGATCAACCGCGCCCCCGGTTTGACCGCTCGCAAGAACGCTGTCATCAAGACGCAATCTACCATAGACGCCTCGTCCACGATCACCGCGTGCTCTTCCAAAAGATTGTTTTCATCCCGATGAAAGCGCATTCCGTTCTCTTCTTCTCCGCTGTATTCCAATAAGCGGTGTATCGTTTTCGCTTCGTACGAAGTGGACTCGGACAGCCGTTTGGCGGCACGTCCCGTCGGAGCACAAAGTGCAACTTTCATCCCCATGCTGTCAAAAATATGCAACAATGCGCGTACTACCGTGGTTTTTCCCGTTCCGGGTCCCCCGGTCAGAAGCATCACACCGTTCTCCAAGGCGGATGCAAGTGCCTGCCTCTGCAGATCGGCATAAACGACGCCGCTCCCTTCCTCTTCTTTTCGGATCAACGCACCGATATTCACCGTATCCGTACGAGGGCATACGCGATCCAACAACAGCAACTTTTCGGCAATGTACGTTTCATTTTCATACATTGCACGATCGTACAAAAAGCACCCGTTTTCCGTTTTGACGGCAACCAATTTTTCCGTTTGCAAAAGCGTTTCTACCGCAATACGCACATTTTGCTCCGATGTTTCCAACAGCTTTGCCGCGCCGGAGATCAATTTTTCCTCCGGCAAGCATACATGGCCGTTTTGCGCGGAATTGGAGAGCAACAAATACCGGATCCCGCTGCAAATACGCTCATTGCTTTCCTTGCTCAGCCCGCAAGCGGATGCGATCCGATCGGCGCCTTCAAACCCGATCCCTTCGATTTCTTCACAAAGGCGATACGGATTTTTTTTTGCGATCTCAACCGCACTCGAACCCCATTGCCGATAGATCCGGACGGTCAGCGCCGCACCGAAGAAATCCCGAAAAAACATCATTGCCGTGCGAATACCGGCTTGCCGTATGAAATCTTCGGACATGGCGTGCGCACGTTTCGATGTGATTCCCGGAATTGCCGCAAGCCATTCCGGGTGGTTCTCCAAAACCTCAAAACTCTCCTCGCCGAATTCATCCACGATGCGTTGTGCCGTTTTTGGCCCGATCCCTTTAACCGCGCCGGAAGCCAAATACCGCAAAATCGAAGCTTTATCCGCGGGCAGTTGCTTTTCAAACTGTTCCACGCGAAATTGACGCCCATACTTCGGATTGTGCACCCAACGGCCGTATACGGTGACCGTGTCTCCTTCTCCGATGTAAGGAAGCGTCCCCGTAATGGTGACCAATTCGCCGCTTTCGTCACAGCCGAGATCGCAAATGGCGAAACCGTTTTCTTCATTGGCATAAATGACATGCTCAATGCTGCCGCACAATTTCAATATCGACGGCTCCTCGGCATGCAATTGCTTCGTACCGTTTTTTTCCGCATCTGCCATTGCTTTCTTCCTTTCCGCAATCGTTATTTTCAGTCCATTTCCACAAGATAACACTCCGCACCGTATTGATCAATCAATTCTTCATAGACATCAAACAGAATGCCGTCCTCGCCGACGATGCCCGACATCAAAGAATCCGAGATCAAAACGATCATTTGATTTTTTCCGCGTCTGTAAAATGACATTCCCGCTTCGTGCAGTAAAAAATCCATATTCCATGCGTCCGCCACCGTTCGGATCCGCACCGCAACAGCCAATTCTTTTTGCGGGAAGATCCATTCCGTGATCACGCGTGCCGCGCAAGCAACTCCGTATACCGCAAACAGCGCAATGCCGATCTCCAAAAACATTCTCCAAATCATTTGCACCGCCCCCTCTTGCTTTCAGACTATGCAAATGCTTAAAAAGCGGTTCTTTTGAAATGAGGGGAGAGTTTTCCACTGCAGAAAAAACTCTCCCCGAAACCGCCAAACGGCAAATGTTCAATTCAGCAATGCGGAAAGTGCGGGAAGGAGATCGCACTGCTCCCACGGCGCATCCAGATCCTCACGACCGAAATGACCGTACGCCGCCAACGCACTGTAAATCGGACGGCGCAAGCGGAATCGCTCGATAATGGCATCCGGGCGAAGATCCACCAAAGACAGGACCGCTTCCTCGATCTTACTTTCCTCCGTTTTCGCGGTTCCGAATGTATCGATCATGACCGAGACCGGCTTGGCAACACCGATCGCATATGCCAATTGGACTTCGCATTTCTCGGCAAGACCCGCTTTTACGATGTTTTTTGCAAGGTACCGTGCCGCGTAGCAAGCGGAACGATCCACTTTTGTCGGATCCTTTCCGGAAAAAGCACCGCCGCCGTGACGCGCATAACCGCCGTACGTATCCACGATGATCTTTCGTCCCGTAAGACCGGTGTCTCCGGCAGGACCGCCGACAACAAACCGTCCGGTGGGATTGATGTAGATCTTGGTTTTTTGATCCATCATCTGTTCCGGTATCACGGCACGGATCACGTATTCGATCAGATCTTCACGGATCTGCCAAAGCGATACATCCGGACTGTGCTGGGAAGAAATGACGACCGTATCCACGCGGATCGGCGTTCCGTTCTCGTCATATTCTACGGTGACTTGCGTTTTTCCGTCCGGACGCAGATACGAAAGCGTACCGTTTTTTCGAACTTCCGTCAACTTTTGAGCCAATTTATGGGAAAGCGAGATCGGCAACGGCATCAGCTCGGGAGTTTCATTGCAGGCATAACCGAACATCAACCCTTGATCGCCCGCACCCGTATTCATACCATCGGTATCCGAACCGTTCTTGGCTTCTAAGGAGCAATCCACTCCCAAAGCAATATCAGGAGATTGCGCGTGCAAAGAAGTCATAACCGCACAACTGTCGCAGTCAAATCCGTATTTTGCACGGTCGTAACCGATCTCGCGCACCGTTTCCCGAACCACGGTTTGAATATCGACCACCGCTTTGGTCGTCACTTCTCCCATCACACACACCATACCGG
>CAYPIV010000088.1:0-4916 GCA_964410895.1 uncultured Ruminococcus sp.
TTGATAATGATCTCTCCCACATCCGAGAACAAATATCCCACGCATCCCGTTTGTCCCATGTTTCCGTGATACTTGGAAAAATAGGCGCGTACATTTCCCGCGGTGCGATTGCGATTATCCGTTGTGGCAGTCACGATCACGGCAACTCCCGCAGGTCCGTATCCTTCGTAAACCACCTCTTCGTAGGTCTCGCCGGAAGAACCGAGCGCTTTTTTGATACAACGGTCAATATTGTCATTCGGAACATTGTTTGCTTTTGCTTTTTGGATCAAGTCCCGCAATTTGGAATTGGATGCGGGGTCCCCGCCACCGGTCTTAACCGCAACGGTGATCTCTTTTCCGATCTTGGTAAAGATCTTGCCTCTTGCGGCATCGGTCTTTTCTTTTTTATGCTTGATATTCGCCCATTTGCTATGTCCTGACATTTCTTTTTTCCGTAACCTTTCTTTTCAAACTCAATATAAAATTCCTTATACTTTTTCTGTTTTACGCAAGCAGATCAGATCAAATGCATTTCCGAGGACTACTTTGGTTGCCTCTGTCAAACGAAGTCTGGATGCTCGCACGGACGCGTCTTCCGCGTTCAAGATCGGACAGTTATGATAAAACCGATTGAATGCTGCGGCAACATCCAAAATATACCGCGTAATATAGCTGGGTTCGTAGTCGTCCAACGCCGCGCAAACACGCTCGCCGAATTTGCAAAGTGTTTTTGCCAAAGCCGTCTCTTCCTCGGAAGTGAATCGGGTCGGAGCACTGCAAGAACCATCCTCTCCCGCGCGCGACAGAATGGAGCACGCTCTTGCGTACGTATACTGCACATAAGGACCGGTGTTGCCCTCAAAGCTCAGCGCATCCTCCATTACGAAATGAATATCTTTCATGCGGGTATTGGAAAGATAATGGAATACGATGGCGCCGACTCCGACCGCCTCCGCAACTTCTTCCTTGTTTTCCAAATTCGGATTCTTTTCATTCATGATCGCTCTTGCCTTTTCGACGGCACTTGCGAACAGGTCTTTCAGCAAAACCACGTTCCCGGTTCGGGTCGCCAACTTTTCCCCGTTCAGCGAGACCGTCCCGTACGGCACATGCACCAATTGGTCATACCAATCATATCCCATCAGTTCCACAACCTTAAACCATTGGGAAAAATGCAAACACTGCTGTGCGCTGGTAACGTAAATGGCTTTATCGAAATGATACGTTTCTTTTCGATAGACCGCCGCGGCAATATCCCGTGTCGGATATAGGGTAGACCCGTCTCGTTTCAAGATCAGGCACGGCGGCATCTGATATTCACTCAGATCCACGATGGAAGCGCCGTCGTCCAATTTTAGCAAGCCCGCATCCCGCAGTTTTTGCACTTGCGCGGGCATCTTGTCGGTATAAAAGCTTTCGCCCTTGTAAGAATCAAACGTAATTCCCAACTGTGCATACGTTTTTTGATACTCTTCTAAGCTGATGGAAACGAACCATTTCCATAACTCCAAATTATCCGCGTCTCCGGTTTCCAGCTTGTGGAATTCCGCACGGGATTCCTCTGCCAACGTCTCATCCGGCAAAATTCCGTTTTTCGGATCTCCTTCGATGGCATTGTTGATCCGAACATACAGCTCGACCAGCTGATCGATGCCGCCTTTTTCCACCGCTTCACGACTGCCCCACTTGCGGTACGCCACGATCAATTTACCGAACTGTGTTCCCCAATCGCCCAGATAATTGATCCCATAGCAGGAATACCCGGCAAATTCATGCAGGCGGCGAAGAGAATGTCCGATCACCGTCGTTCCCAAATGTCCGATATGAAACGGTTTAGCCACATTTGGCGAAGAATAATCCAATACCACGGTCTTGCCCTGACCGAAAGTTTGCGAACCGTAGCGTTCCCGTTTTTCCAAAATTTCGGGAAGAACGGTTTGTGCAAGGTAGTCGTCGGAAACGGTCAGATTCAAATATCCGTTTACCGCTTCCGCCTTGCCGAGACAAGGATCCGACAGCGAACGGCTCAACGACTCTGCGATCTGCACGGGCGAACGTCTTAAAATGCGGCTCAGCTTAAAACACGGAAACGCAAGATCCCCCATGGTATCGTCCGGGGGATATTCCAACATGGGCACGATGTCCTCAATTTTCAAATCGGCATCGGGATTGATCTCCGCGACGCACTTTGCCAATGCCTCGGCAATACGTTTTTTTACGGTCTGCATATAGTTTTCTCTCCTATTGTTGAAACATCTTTCATTACCAACTTTACATTATACAGGATTCATTCGACTTTTTCAAGACTCTTTTTCATGATTTTACGATCAGCGGCGCCGTTTGAGCTTGTGTAAATTGCAACAATGCCTCACGGTTTAAAAGCAACATCTCGCCGCGTTTGCCGGAGCTGACGGCAATGCGTTCAAAATTCCGCGCGTGCACATCAAACCAAGTCGGATATTTCTTTTTCATTCCGATCGGCGAACACCCGCCGCGAAGATACCCGGTCAGCCCCGGAAGCTCTTTTACGGCAACCATCTCAACGCGCTTATTCCCGCTGACGACAGCCGCCGCTTTGAGATCCACTTCTTCCGCCACAGGAATGCAAAACACGCAAATTCCGATCTTGTCCCCTCGTGCCACCAAAGTTTTAAACATCTGTTCCGGCGGAAAGTGCAATTCCCTTGCAATGTGCATACCGGACAGATCCGATTCATCCACCGCATATTCCAAGACCTCATAGGGGATCTGCTTGCAGTCCAACATTCGCATGGCGTTGGTTTTGATCATTTCTCACACCTCCGCGGGACCGTCCTCGGTACGCCCCCGATATTCCTCGATCATTTGGCGCGCGGCTGCCCTCTGCACGTCCGTAATTTGAATTCCGCCCAAGATCCGAGCGATCTCTTCCACACGTCCCTCAAAATTCAGCAATGACACTTCCGTATCCGCTCTTCCGTTGACCTCGGATTTGGTAATACAATAATGGTGATCCGCAAGAGAGGCGATCTGTGCGGAATGCGTTACGCAAATGACCTGCGTATGTGCCGCGCTTTCCGCAAGTTTGATTCCGACTTTGCGGGAGGTTTTTCCAGAGATCCCGGTATCCACCTCGTCAAAGATCACCGTATCCGCACCGTCACGATCATTCAAAACGGAACGAAGTGCCAGCATGATTCTGGACAGTTCTCCGCCGGACGCGATCTTCAACATCGGTTGCAAAGGTTCACCCGGATTGGTAGCAATGAAAAACTCCGCGGTATCCCACCCGCTCGGACCGAGTTCCGCACGTTCCAAACGAATCTCAAACCGCACCTTCGGCATGTCCAAAAAGCGCAATTCCGCATTCACACGTTCGGTGATCTCACGAGCGGCTTCCGTTCGAAGCGTTGTCAAAACTTCGGCACATGCTTCCGCTTGTGCGCGCAGGGTTTCTTCCTGCATTTCAAGCCGTACCCGTTCTTCATCGGAGCAGACCAACCGATTCCACTCCGCTTCCGCTTGTTCCCGAAAGGCAAGGATCTTGGAAATACTGTCACCGTACTTTCGCTTCAATTTGGAAATTCCGTCCAACCGTCCTTCCACGCGATCGATCTGCTCGGTCGGATCGATTTCCTCATCTTCCAAAAAAGCTTCCGCATAAGAAGCGATATCCTCGATTTCCGACATTGCCGACGCAAGACGTTCCGAAAGGGTTTCGGCATTCTCGGCGATCCCATGCAAGGACCGAAGCGCCCCCTGCGCTCTTCGGATCAGATCCAATGCACCGCTTCTGTCTCCGCCGCGCAGTGCCCGTACCGCAAGATTCGCCTGCCGTTGGATTTGCTCCGAATGCAATAAGCGGTCCCGTTCTCGAAGCAACGTTTCCTCTTCGCCGTCTTTTAACTGCATGGAATCAATATCGGAAATTTGAAATTGCAACATTTCCGATCGGCGCAACAGTTCCGCTTCATCGCGCGAAAGTGCGGACAACTGTTTGCGGACTGCCTGCCAATTTTGGTACACGCTTTCGTATTCTTTCCGCGCACTCTCCGGATGTGCGTAAGCATCCAACAGGGAAAGATGTGCGGACCTTTGCAAGAGTCTTTGATTGTCCGTTTGTCCGTGAATGCTGATGAGCAACGGAGCCAATTCCTTTAATACGCTTTGCGTCACCGCCTGTCCGTTGATCCTCACCTTCGACCGCCCGTCCGCAAACAAATTGCGTTGCAACAGCAAGCTCCGATCTTGACACGGAAATCCGATCTCCTCCAAACGGTCGGAAACCGCTTCGGAAAGATCTTCAAATACGGCGCGGACGGTTGCAACCGTTTCACCGCGGCGGATCAATGTCCCGGGGACACGGTTACACAACAGTAAATTGATGCTGTCGATCAAAATGGATTTGCCCGCTCCCGTTTCCCCCGTCAACACGGAGAATCCGTTTCCCAAATCCAAATCCAATTGCCGGATCACGGCAATATTTTCAATGTGAAGTGAGCGCAGCATCACATACTCCGAAGCAAATCGTGCAGTCGGTCCGATAAGCTTTTTGCGCTTTCTTCACTGCGAACAGCAACCAAAATGGTATCATCCCCCGCAACGCTTCCGAGAACGGATTGCAGATTCATCCCGTCGATTCCGGCAGCCACCGCGTTGGCAAGTCCCGGATAGGTCTTCAATACCAACAGGTTTCCCGCATACTCCACACTGATGATCGAATCCACCAGCGCGGAATTAAACCGCATGCTTTTTGCAGTTTCCGGTTGTTTCGGCAACACATATCGGTACGTGCCGCGGCCCGTTGTCATTTTTGCAATCTTCAGCTCACGGATATCCCTTGAGACCGTTGCTTGCGTCACATCATATCCGTGCTCTTTCAAGCATTCGATCAGTTCATCCTGCGTTTCGATCTCATATCTTGAAATCAACTCCAATAATTTTTCCTGTCTGTT
>CAYPIV010000089.1:0-1995 GCA_964410895.1 uncultured Ruminococcus sp.
GCGTTTGTAAAAAAGAACGAACGACATGCTCGTTTTCCCGAGGAAGGATCGTACACGTGGAGTACACCAACCGTCCGCCCGGCTTTACGTAAGCGGACGCATTGTTCAGGATCGCCGTTTGGACCTCCGGTAATTTTGCGCTCAGGTTCGGATCTTTGTACCGCAATTCCGGCTTTTTGGCACACACCCCGAATCCGGAACACGGAACATCACAAAGAACGCGATCTGCCGTTTCCAGCCATTCCGCATGCGGTTGCCGTGCATCCGTTGCGACCGTTTCCACAATGGAGATTCCCAATCGGTCGGCTCCGCTTTGCACCAAAGAAAGTTTACTCGAATGCAAGTCACAGGCGATCACGCGTCCTTTGTTTTGCATTTGGATAGCGGCACCGAAAGATTTGGAACCGGGACATGCGCAAGTATCGATCAAAGTCATGCCGGGATGCACATCCAACGCTTCCACGCACAGTTGGGAAGCTTCGTCTTGAACAAAAAAGGCACCCTCGGAAAAATCGGGAAGCGATGCCATCGTCCCTCCCGGAAGCAAAAGTCCCTCTTTGCTTTGTTCGGTCAATCGGACCGTATATCCTCGTTCCTCCAACCGTTGCCGAAAGTCCTCTCTCGAATGGAGCAACGTATTGACACGCAACGTCAGGGGCGGTTTTCGGCAAAATGCTTCCAACAACCGTTCGGTACGTTCCATGCCGAACGTGTGAACAAACAACGTACAGACCGATGGAGCAAACGAATATGTGACGGACAGATACCCGATCGGATCTTGCTCCCGCTTCGGGACGGGGATCCGTTTTCCGGAACGTAAGAACGAACGCAGTACCGCATTGACAAATCCCTTTACGCGGCGCGGTGCCAACGCGACCGTCTCATAGACAGCGGCATGATCCGGAACGCGGTCCAAATAGCGCAACTGATAGATTCCCATTTGCAAAAGCAGCCGCGTGTCGGCATCCGTTTCCGATGCGGGACGTTCGGAATATGCGTCAATGCCCGCATCCAGCGTCAATCGGCGTTCCAAAACGCCGTATACCAGCGCCGTCAAAAGTGCACGGTCCGACGCGGAAAATGAACTGCGCTTCATTGCGGCATCCAACGCAAGATTGGAATATTGATCTCCCACCGTGCACTTTCGCAAAACGGAAAGCGCGACCGCTCGAACATTGTCCGTTCGGTCTGCCGTACCCGCGAAATTCGCCGTTTTGAGATCTTCGGAACGTATTTTTTCGGAACGCATCGTCTCCTCCTTTTCGGCAACGGGATAGGCAGTCATCCGAGACGATCCCCCACGCAAAGTTTTCTGCCGCGAATAAAATCGGCTGCAGACATTTTCTTTTTGCCCTCCGGCAATACCGTCAGCAGAGAGACCGCGCCGTCGGCGCAGGCAACCGTAATTTTTCCGTCATCCAGCGAAAGGATCTCCCCTGCCGGTCTTTCCGATGTCGATCCCGACCGTTCCGCACGTTCTGCGGAAACAACTTTTAACAGTTTCCCGTCCGGTGTGTAGGTATATGCAAGCGGAGTCGGTGACAATCCACGAATACGGTTGTGTACCCATGCGGCAGAGTTGGAAAAATCCAACAGGCAGTCTTTTTTTTCGATCTTAGCCGCATAAGTTGCTTCCTGTTCCGCTTGCGGGATCCGTTGCAAAGTCCCCGACCGCAACCGTTTCAGCGTTTCCGTCAAGGTCTGCGCTCCCAACATCCCCAATTTATCGTGCACGGTCTCGAACGTATCGTTTTCTTCGATCGGAAGTACCGCACGCAGAAGCATATCGCCCGTATCCAACCCCGCATCCATGAACATGGTCACAATGCCCGTATCCTTTTTTCCGTCCAAGATCGCTCTTTGCATGGGAGCAGCTCCCCGATATTCGGGCAACAGAGAGCCGTGCACGTTGATGCAACCGTATTTCGGATAGTTCAGAACCGATTCCGGAAGGATCTTTCCGTATGCCACCACTACGATCACTTCGGGATCCAA